>JBKEBR010000462.1:0-7600 GCA_047973285.1 Oscillospiraceae bacterium
ACCCCCAACACCCTAACCCACCGTTTGCTTACCCGCCTTGCCACCGAAAACCTTTTTCACCCCTTCCAGCCCTTTATTCTGGGCCAAAAACAGCTGGCGCCCAAAATGGCCGCCAAGTTTGGCATTCCGCTGGTGTTTTACGGGGAGAACGAGGCGGAGTTCGGCAACCCCATTGCCGACAACGAAAGCGCCCTGCGGGACAACCACTTTTTTGCCACCAACGACAAAGACCACATCTTTTTGGGCGGCGTAAGCCTGCAAAGCCTGGAAAAAGACTTTGGGGTAGACAAGAGCGATTTGGCCATTTACCTGCCCAGCGACACCAGCGACATTCAGAAAAACAACATTCAGGTGCATTACCTTGGCTATTACTTGAAGTGGCACCCCCAGGGCGCTTACTACTATTCGGTAGAGCACGGCGGTTTTAAGCCCAGCCCCGAGCGCACCGAGGGCACCTATTCAAAGTACAATTCCATTGACGACAAAATTGACGACTTTTTCTACTACACCACCTACATCAAATACGGCATTGGCCGCTGCACCTACGACGCCGCCCAGGAAATTCGCAACAGCGAAATTACCCGCGAAGAAGGGGTGGCCCTGTGCAAAAAATTTGACGGCGAATTCCCCATTCGCTTTGAGCAGGAAATTTGGGACTACCTCTCCCTGCCAGAAAAGCAGTTCCCCGCCGCCAGCCGCTTGTTTGAAGAACCCATTATGACACGGGAATACTTTTTAGACATGGCCAACCGTTTCCGCTCTCCCCATATTTGGAAGCACGAAAACGGCCGCTGGGCGCTGCGGCACACCCCCTTTACCGGCGAAAGCGGCAGCCACTTCGGCATGCCCGAATAATGTGAGGAGAGTGTGCACTTGAGCGAAAAAATACGCGTTATAGCCCGTTTGGATGTTAAAAACAACTACCTTGTAAAGGGCATACAGCTGGAGGGCCTGCGCAAAATGGGCGACCCGCACGACTTTGCCGTGCGCTATTACCAGCAGGGTATTGACGAGCTTATTTACATGGATATTGTGGCCAGCCTGTACAACCGCAACAACCTGAGCGATATTGTGCGCCGCACCACCGACGACGTGTTTATTCCCATTACCGTGGGCGGCGGGCTTCGCAGCGTAGAGGATGTGCGCTCCATTTTAAAAATGGGGGCCGACAAGGTTGCCATTAACACCGCCGCCATTAAGGATGAAAAAATTATTTCCGAGGTGGCGGGCGCCTTTGGCAGCCAGTGCATGGTGCTAGGCATTGAGGCCAAAAAGCGCCGCAACGCCGCCGGGTGGGAGGCCTATTACGACAATGGGCGCGAGCATTCCGGCAAGGATGTGGTGGAATGGGCCCGGCGCGGCGTAGCCCTTGGCGCAGGCGAAATTTTGCTGACCAGTGTAGACCGGGAAGGCATGGAAAAGGGTATGGACCTTGAACTGATTGAACAAATTTGCGCGGCGGTTTCGGTGCCGGTTATTGTTTCCGGCGGCTGCAGCGGCCCCGCCGACGCGGCCAAGGCCGCGGGGCAGAGCGCAAGCGCCGTTGCCATTGCCAGCATTTTACATTACGGCAAAACCGATGTGCCCACCCTTAAAGAGGGCATTGTGCGGGAAGGGGTTGCGGTGCGCCTATGAAAATTACCGTTGTAGACTATGGCCTTTCCAACCTGCTTAGCGTTAGGCGCGCCATTACCTCGCTTGGGTATGAGGTAGAGGTAACCGGCGACGCAGCCACCGTGCGGCAGGCCAGCGTATTGGTATTGCCGGGCGTGGGCGCTTTTCGCGACGGCATGAAGGGCCTTGATTCTTTGGGGCTTACCCCTGTTATTCGCGGCAAAACGGCCGAAGGCACCCCGTTGCTGGGCATTTGCCTTGGCATGCAGATGCTGTTCAGCCAAAGCGAGGAATTCGGCGTGTACGAGGGCCTTGGCCTAATTCCCGGCAGTGTGGTGCGCATTCCCGACACCACCACCGAGGACCGGCTGCAGCGCGTGCCGCAGGTAGGCTGGAATGGCCTGCTGCCCCCCGAGGCCGGTGCATCCGCCTTTTCCTCCCCCCTGCTGGCGGCCACCCGCCCCGGCGAGGAAGTGTATTTTGTGCACAGCTACGAAGCAAAACCAGAAAACCCGCAAAACTGCCTCGCCAATGTTTTGTATGGCGGGCGGGAAGTTTGCGCCGTTGCGGGCCTTGGCCGGGTGCTGGGTACCCAGTTCCACCCGGAAAAAAGCGGCAGGGTGGGCCTTGCCATTTTGCAGCAGTATTTGCAGTGGGCCACCGCGCTTTCGCTGTAATTTCAAGAATTATTTTGAACCCCCATCGCCCGGCATAACAGGGCGGTGGGGGTTTTGTATATGGCTGTGCCCGGCGCCAACACGTTTTACCGGGGTTGGCTGCGGGCCCGCCGCCTGTTTTCGCTTTTTCACATCGGGCGCAGTGCTTTGCTGCAATACAAAAAAACAGAGGGCAAAAACCCCCTGTTTTTATATTGCAATTTGATACTGTTTACTTGATAACCACAATGGCGTCCGGCGCTTTAATGCGGGGAACCGCCGTTTCCAAAATGCGAAGATGGTGGTTCAAATCTACCTGCTCGGTGTAAGCGGTGCTAATGTCCTGCCCCACGGCCAAGTCCATAAACTGTGGCTGGGCGCAAACCAGCAGCGCCGTTTTTGCCTGCAATACGGTAGACATGTACAGCTTGCCGTCCACCAGCTTTTTAACGCGCTCGCTTTCCAATATGCCGGTGCCGGGCTGAATGCGCTGCAGCTGAACATACAAATCCGGGCTCACCACAAGGGTGTATTTGCCATAGCGCCCTTTTTGCTGCAGCAGGGTTACCGCCGCAACCACGTCGGCAAAGGCGCCCTCCCCCTCTTCCCAATTGCTGCGCTTTACCGAAAGGCTGCCTTTTGCGGTAAGCAAACCATCAATGCCAAGGCTTTTTACGCCGTAAAACACCATTTCGTCTTCGCGGCGGGAAATTGCCTGCGCGGCCTGCCTTGCGCCGGAAACATCCAGCGGCACGCCCACACGGGCAGCCTCTTCCAAATCGCGCCACAAAATCCAAAAATCTTGGTACAATTGGGGAATTTGCAGTACTGTGCGGCTGGCGGCCACGGCAAAGCCATTTTCAAACACTTCCTGCTTGCCGGGCTGGTCTACGGCCGCAATGCCAACGCCGGGCCCAAGCGGGCCGTGCAGCGGCAAAAAGCGACGGCCAACTAAGGTTTCCTTCGCTGTTGAAACCACGGCGCCGTCTATTGCATCCCAAAGCTCCGCCGAGATCGGCGCGCCTTCACGCCCTAAATAATCCATTGTCCAATCGCCTCCTGTCAATCTTCAATCAGGCTTCCCACAGAAGCCTCTATATCTTTAATTTTTGTTTCGGAAACACCCAGCTGCTGCATCATTTCGCGCACTTCCCCTTCGCCGTTTTCCATCAAACCGGCAACGGTGGGGTCTAAATAGCGCACCAGGGCAAGCAGTTCGCCGCAGTGCTCTACCTCTTCATCCCGAATATCCGCCAGCACCTTTTTGGCCACAGGGTCGTCGGTAGCCTGCACATGGGCGTCATACAAATAAATTGCCTCAATTTCTCCCACAATGTCTGCGCGCAGCGCCTGCACCAGTTCGGCCTTGTTCATTTTACGGTCTACATTTCCTGCAAATGGGTTTGGCATATTGGGCATACAAAACAACTCCTTCCTATGGTTGTACCTTATACCATTACCAGTATAGCATATCCCCTATAAAGTTCAAGCGGGGCATTTGCCGCCAAAAGCCTTGCCTGCGGGCAAAAAAATTTTTGAAACGCGCATTTTTGTTTTCAAATTTTATTGCAGGCAGCGCAAATTCCCGCCGCCGGGCAATTACCCTTACAAAAACCAGCTTTACCCATGCAGAGTGATGCCGCAATTCCCCCGCCAAACAATTACCCCGCGTAGAATATGGAAAGCATTCTACAACTGCAAATGCCCCCCTGCACGGGAGGCATTTGGCTGAACGGAGCCTTTGGCTGCTGTGCCGCCAATTTCCTCATTCAAAGGTATTCAAAATATCGGCCGCCACTTCCCTGCGGGTAATGCGGTTGTCCATCGCCTGTTTTTCTATATAGTGGTGGGCCTCCGGCTCAGTCATGCCACGGTACTGAATAAGGGCGCATTTTGCCCTGTCCACCACGCGCAGCTCTTCAATGCGGCTTTGCAGCTTGGCATTTTCCTTTTGCATGTTCAAAAGCTGGCGCCTTGTTACGGCGGCGAGCTTTACCGTTTGAAACAGCAGCGCCTTGCTTACCGGCTTTGGCAGCACCAGCACGCCCTGCTCCTCCACCTTGGCCGCCACCTCATCGGCTATTTCCGCTTTTACAATTAAAAGCTGGCAGGCCGTTGTTTTTTGCGCCAAAAACACGGCAAGCCCATCCCCAAATTCATCTGAAAGCGGCGCATTAATCAGGCAAAGCTCAAATTCCCTCTCTGTTGCCTTGCGGCGCGCGTCGGCCCCGGACGCCGCACAAACAAACGGCCCCCCCGCGCCCTGCTTAATAAGAGAAATTAAGTTGGCAGCCGTTTGTTCTGCGCTGGACACAATCAATGTATTTCCCATAGGGCCACCCCTCTCTTGCCTTTGCGCTCAAAACACGGCCCGCGCTTTTCACGGCGCAGGGCCCTTGGCGGCCGCCTACAGGCGCTGGAAGTACTGCATGTGCTCGAACTGGTCTTTGTCTTGCGCGTGAAGGTAGCTCTCCCATTCGTATTGCTTGTTGGCAATAATTTTTTCCACAATGTGCGGCGGCAGGCTGCGCTGCACAAACAGGCTGTTTGCAGCCGCCTCTATGGCCTGGCCCAGGGTTTGGGGCAGGGTGGGGTAATTGGCAAGCTTGGCCGGGTCTACGCCCGAAAAATCGAAATTGGCGGGCGCGCCAAGCCTTGCCCCCTTTTGAATCCCCTTCATGCCTGCCCGCAAAAGCAGTGTAAAGGCAAGGTAGGGGTTGCACAGCGGGTCTGGCGAGCGAAGCTCTACCCTTGAGTTGCTGCTTTGGGAGGAGGGCACCCGCAAAAGCTGCGCCCGGTTGCCCACCGCCCAGCTGATGTACTTCGGGGCTTCAAAGCTGCCAAACCGGTGGTAAGAGTTGGTGGTGGTGTTCAGGAAAAAGGTTATTTCGGCAATATGGTCTAAAACGCCCGCCATAAAGGCATTGGCCGTTTCGTTTTCCACACCGCCCGCAAAAAGGTTTTCCTCGCCGTTGTACAGCGAAATATTAATGTGCAGCCCGGTTCCGCTTTTCTCTTTGAAGGGCTTTGGCATAAAGCTTGCGTACAGGCCATTTTGCGCGGCAATGGTGCGCACCACGGTTTTATAGGTGATAAAATCGTCGGCGCATTGGTCTGCCAGGGCGCTGCGGCACCATATTTCGTTTTGCCCCGGGCCCTTTTCATGGTGCGAGCCCTCGGGGAACAGGCCCATTTCATCCAGCGCAAGGCATACCTCGCGGCGAACATTCTCCCCTTTGTCCAGCGGGGCAATGTCCAAATAACCGGCCGTGTCCTGCGGCACAAGGGTGGGCTCCCCTTTTTCATCCAGCTCAAACAGATAAAATTCGCACTCGGTTCCCATTCGGCAGGTAATTCCCAGCTGCTGCAGCTCCTTCAGGGTTTGGCGCAGCAGGTGCCGCCCATCGCCCGCAAAGGGGCTGCCGTCGGGGTAGCGTATGTCGCAGTACATTCTGGCCACGCGGCCCGTGCTGGGCCGCCAGGGCAGCACCGTAAGGGTTTTGGGGTCGGGGTGTAAAAGCAAGTCGCTCTCTTCAATGTTCATAAAGCCTTCCACCGCCGAAACGTCGAACCCCGCGCCGTACTCAAAGGCATGGGCCATGCGGCTGGCCATAATGGCAACACTTTTGGGCACCCCAAAAATGTCGCAAAAAAACAGCCGTACAAACTTTACATCGTTGTCTTCTATAAATTGCAGGGCGTCTCTTTGGGCGTAATCCATAACTCAATCTCTCCTTTGCAACACGCCTGAAAACTCTACCATGCCTAGGGTGCGTTTTGCCATTTCAATTGTTTTTTACTATACTAAAGCCCGGGTAAATTGTCAACCTAGAAATTACAAATGCCCACAATGCAAAAACAGTTGTGAAATAAAACCAATTTTTCTTTCTGGGGTTTGCCCGTTGTGGTACGTTCCGCCAAATCTTGTTTGGAAGGTTGACATCTGTGGAAACATACGGTAAACTATTTTCATGCTAAAGCAATGGTGCTTGCAGGGGTTGGTACCCCTGTAAGCATTTTTTTGTTTGTATTTTTTACAGGCAAAGGGCTTTAATTATATGGAGGTGTCCACATGTACAACGTACCCGAAATTTATGGCAGCATGGCATTCAACGACAGCACCATGAAAAAGCGCCTGCCTAAGGAAACTTATAAAGCGCTTAAAGCCAGCGTACAGGAAAACAAGCCCCTGAACAAGGAAGTGGCCGACGTAATTGCCAACGCCATGAAGGATTGGGCCGTTGAAAAGGGTGCCACCCATTTTACACACTGGTTCCAGCCCATGACCGGCATTACCGCCGAAAAGCACGACAGCTTTATTACCCCGCTGGACAACGGCACCGTTATTATGGAGTTTTCGGGCAAAGAGCTTATTAAAGGCGAGCCCGACGCCTCCTCTTTCCCCTCCGGCGGCCTGCGCGCCACCTTTGAGGCCCGCGGCTACACCGCGTGGGACCCTACCTCTTACGCTTTCATTAAAGAAAATGTTTTGTGCATTCCCAGCGCCTTCTATTCCTACAGCGGCGAAGTGCTGGATAAAAAGACCCCTCTTCTGCGTTCAATGGATGTAATCAACACCCAGGCGCTTCGTATTCTGCGCCTGTTTGGCAATACCTCTGCCAAGCGTGTAACCACCACCGTTGGCCCCGAGCAGGAATACTTCCTTATTGAAAAGGACATGTACAAAAAGCGCAAGGATTTGCGGTACACCGGCCGCACCCTGTTTGGCGCAAAGCCCCCCAAGGGCCAGGAGCTGGAAACCCACTATTTCGGTTCCATTCGGCCCCGCGTACACGCCTTTATGGAGGAATTGGACGCGGAGCTTTGGAAGCTTGCCATTCCCGCCAAAACCGAGCACAACGAGGTGGCGCCCAGCCAGCACGAGCTTGCCCCTATTTTTACCAACTCCAACCTGGCCTGCGAGCACAACCAGCTTACCATGGAACTGATGCAGAAGGTTGCGGAGCGCCACGGCCTGGTTTGCCTGCTGCATGAAAAACCCTTTGCCGGCGTAAACGGCTCGGGCAAGCACAACAACTGGTCTATTTCCACCGACACCGGCCTGAACCTGCTGGACCCCGGCAAAACCCCCTACGAAAATGCCCAGTTCCTTTTGTTTTTGTGTGCCGTCATTAAAGCGGTGGATGAACATCCGGACTTGCTTCGAATTTCGGTGGCCACCCCCGGCAACGACCACCGCCTGGGCGCCAACGAAGCCCCCCCTGCCATTGTTTCGATTTTCCTTGGGGATGAGCTGAGCGAAATTCTGGAAGCTATTGAATCCGGCTCTGCCTATGCGGGCCACGCTTCCACCGAAATTGAACTGGGTG
>JBKEBR010000463.1:0-12021 GCA_047973285.1 Oscillospiraceae bacterium
GCCAGCGGCAAAATTGGCAAAGTGTACGGCATGCTGCATGGGCTGGAGGGGCTTCTTGGCAGAAAAATCATCTGCCTTTCCGACCAAATTACCCAGGCCGCTGAATTTGAAATGTTGGTGCACACCCCCGCCATGGTGCTGGGCTCTTGCCGGTACAAGCTGCCCAAAACACCGAACGAGGACTACCACCGGGTGCTGGAAATTTTTAAAGAATACAACATTGGCTGCTTTTTTTACTGCGGCGGCAACGACTCGATGGATACCATTGCAAACCTTTCGGCCTTTTTCCGCTCGCAGGGCGAGGATATTAAATGCATTGGCATTCCCAAAACCGTAGACAACGACATTGCCGTTACCGACCATACCCCTGGCTTTGGCTCTGCGGCGCGTTTTGTGGCGGCCAGCTTTTCGGAAATTATGATTGACAGCATGGCTTACCCCGCCCCTTCGGTTACCGTGGTGGAGGTAATGGGCCGCAACGCGGGCTGGCTTACCGCTTCTTCGGTGCTGGCGCGGGCCCACGGCTACACCGGCCCCCACCTTATTTACCTGCCCGAGGTTCCCTTTGACCCCGAGCTGTTTGTTGAAAGGGTGCGCGAGATACAAAAAGCCGAAACCCATGTGCTGGTTGCCGTTTCCGAGGGCATTCGCTGGAAAGACAACGGCCGCTATGTTTCTGAAAAAGACAGCGGCATTGTAGACATGTTCGGCCACCCCTCGCTTGGCGGGGTTGCCAAGGTGCTGGAAACCCTTGCCAAGGACCGCCTTGGGGTAAAGGGGCGCAGCGTGGAACCCAGCGTTTTGCAGCGGGTGGGCATGCACCTTGCCTCCGGCACCGATTTGCGCGAAGCGCAGGAGGTGGGCATTACCGCCGTGGAAGCGGCGCTGGCGGGCAAAACAGACTGTATGGTAAGCATTACCCGGGTTTCCAACCGGCCTTACCTTGTTCGCTACGAGCCCGTGCCGCTGGAGCAGGTGGCAAACCACGAGCGCTGCGTGCCGCTTGGGTGGATTAGCGACGACGGCACCAATGTAACCGGGGAAATGGTGGAATACTTGCGGCCCCTGTTTCGGGGGGAAACCCACGTGCGCTACGAAGACGGCTTGCCCCGGTTTTTCCAGCTGGACAAAGCCCGGCTGGCACCGCCCCCGCTGTAAAAAAAAGCCTTTCCCAAAGGGGAAAGGCTTTTTTTATGATGTGCTGCTAGCGGGAGGTTGCAAGGAAGAAAAGGGCCATGGTGCCGGGGCCGGAATGGCTGCCGATAACCGGGCCAACATAGTTGATGTACACTTCCTTTACGCCAAAGCGGCGTTTTACCTCGGCGGCCAGGTACTCTGCCTCTTCCAGGCAATCTCCATGGGAGATAAAAATAACCTGCTCGGCGGGGTTTATGGCGGTTTTTTCCATGTGGTCGGCCAAAGCGTCCAGGCTTTGCTTGCGGCCGCGAACCTTTTCCATGGGTATCAGCTTGCCGTTGTTGTCTACATGCAAAATGGGCTTGATGTTCAGCATGGTGCCAAACAGCGCCGCCGCACCGGAAACCCGCCCGCCGCGCTTTAAAAAGTTTAAATCGTTTACGGTGAACCAGTGGGCAAGCTTCAGCTTGTTTTCTTCCAGCCACCCGGCCAGCTCTTCAATGGTTTTGCCCTGGCGCTTTTGCTGCACCGCGTGCCATACCAGCAGCCCCTGCCCAAGGCTTGCCGCAAGCGAGTCTACCACAATAATTTTAGAATCCGGGAATTCGGCGGAAAGCTCTTCGGCCGCCACCTTACCGGAGCTCACCGTGCCCGAAAGGCCCGAAGAAAAACCAATATACAAAATATCCCTGCCGCCTTCCAGAATAGGGCGGAACGCCTCTGTAAAATCAATTACATTGATCTGGCTGGTGGAAGACGTCGAGCCGCCCCGCAGGCGGCTGTAAAACTCTGAAAAGGCCATTTCGCGGCCATCGGGCCAGTTGGCATAGCTGCCGCCATCTATATGGAAGGTAAGCGGGCTTACCTCTATGCCAAGCTCTGCAATCTTTTTTTCGTCAAAATCCGCGCAGGTGTCGGTGTAAATTACATAGTCTTTCATCTTTTTCCTCCTTCCGCCATAGCGGCGGTTTTTTTCTAAATACCCTGCTTCAGTATACCATGTGCCGAAACAGAAAATCCACTTTATTGCAGCAAAAACACAAAAACATCATAATTTGCAGGGCCGCCAGGGGCTGCCAAAAAAGAATTTTCCGGTATTTTCCGGTTTATTTTTTCCAGCTTTTTTGCCTTCATTCCAGGTTGCCGGTTAGGGCCATTACAGCGGCCAGCGCCGCCATAGGGGCTGTTTCGCAGCGCAGAATGCGGGGCCCAAGGCCCGCCTGCACACAGCCCGCCCTGCGCGCGGCCTCGGCTTCGGCGGGGGTAAAGCCCCCTTCGGCCCCGGTGATAAGCGCAATGCTTTTTTGCCCCCGCAAAAAGGCGGAAAGCGCCGCCCCGCCGCCCTCATAAAAAAACAGGGCAAGCTGTGCCTTTGCGGCACAGGCCAGCATTTGCGCATAGCTTACCGGCAGTTCCACCGGCGGCAGAACGCCGCGGCCGCTTTGCTTGGCGGCCTCCTGCGCAATGCGGTTGTACCGCCGGTTTTTTTCTTCTTCGTTTTTGGGCTTTACCACGGTGTTTGCGCTGAAAAAAGGCAGAATTCTGGCCGCCCCAAGCTCCACAGCTTTTTGAATGGCCCACTCCATGCGCTCGCCCTTTGCATAGCCAAGGCAAACCAGGGCCTCTACCGCGGGCTCTGCCGCCGAAGGCGCGGCGGAAAGAATGGAGAGCCGAATTTCCTCCGGCAAAATGTGCTGAATTTGGGCGGTGTAGTCAGTGCCCGCGCCGTTGCAAAGGGTAAGCACTTCGCCTGGCTTTGCCCGCAGCACCCGGGCAAGGTGGGCGGCGTCCGGCCCGGTGATAAAGGCCGCATCCCCCTCGATATTGCTTGTAAAATAACGGTGTGCCATTTTTGCTGCGCCCCTTTATAATATGGTAGCCTGCCGGCGGCACCGCGCCAAGGCGGGCAATGCCGCGAAAGGGCCCACCACCCTTGCCTGCCCCACATGGCAGAAGGGCATTGGCCGCCGGGCTGTGCCTGTGCTTTTGCCCGCATTTATAAGGTGGCTGTAAGCGCCACCCACCCGTTTTTGTAAAGGGGTGCAATATTTTGCAGCCCCTGCTGCCGCAGCGCCGCCAAAACCCCGGCCTCGCGCTCGCGTATAATGCCGCTGGCAACAAAAGTGCCGCCGGGGGCAAGCAGCCCCGGTATGGCGGGGGCAAGCCGAATGATGGCGTCCGCCACAATGTTGGCGGTGATAATATCGTATTTTCCGCTGGTTTTTTCGGCAAGGTCGCCCGCCTCGGCGGTAAACCTTTGCGTTACGCCGTTGCGCTCGGCATTTTCCCGGGCGGTTCGCACCGCCATAGCGTCTATGTCAATGCCAAGGGCGCTTTTTGCCCCCAGCAACAGCGCCGCCACCGCCAAAATGCCGCTGCCGGTGCCAATGTCCAGCATTCTTTCGCCCCCCTGCACCAGGCTGTCCAGCACCTCCAGGCACAAAAAGGTGGTTTCATGGGTGCCGGTGCCAAAGGCCATGCCGGGGTCCAGCCGCAGAATTACCCGGCTGCTTTGATACGCCTCCCAGGAGGGGGCAACGGCCAAACGCCGCCCAATTTCCAGCGGGTGGTAATACTGCTTCCAGCTGTTTTCCCAGTCCTCCTGCTGCACGCCCGCCGTGGAAAGGGTATGCTCTACGCCCGCGGCAAGCAGCCTGCTTTGCAGCAGGGCAACCACCTCGGCGGGGTTTTCATCGGGCGAGAGGTAGAGGTGAATGGACACAATGTCGCGGGGCTTATCCAGCAGCTCCTGCTCTATCAAATCCACATGGGCCATGGCCTGCACCTGTTCCTCAAGGTCGGCATAATCTTCAATGTAAAGCCCGCCGCCGGCAATGGCGGTGGCAATGTCCTGGGCAATTTGCGCCGCCGGGCGCTGTACGGTAAGGCAAAGGTCGGTCCACTCCATCCGTTTTCTCCAAAACTCCCCGCCGCAAAACACATTGGGGAATATTTTTTATAATTTATACTATTTGTAGCTTATTGAAGGCCGCTGCTTTTTGATAAATAAACCCGCCGCAAAATGGATATTTTTTTATAAAAAGGCAAAACCCACCCCCGCATGTGTTTGTATATTGTATACCATGAAGCCGGGCTTGGCAAGTTGCACAATAGCTGTTAAATTTTTCACGAATATTCTCTGTTTCGTACATTGATAATTAATTAACAGGTATGGTATACTCTCTTCATACAAACATAGCTGCCACCAAACCGGGGAGGGCAGGCTATACCAACACCCGCGCAGCCTTGCGCACAGCAGGAGGGCAACCACATGGCAGCAGCAAAGCAAAGCAGCACCGTTACCACCCCGCCACAAACCGCCAGCGTACAACAAACCATTGACAGCATGGTGCAAAAGGCGCAGGTGGCACTGGCCGAATTTTTAAAGATAGACAGCCAGGAAACCATAGACGAGATTGTGCACGCCATGGCGCTGGCAGGCCTGGACGCGCATGAAAAGCTGGCCCGCATGGCGGTTGCGGAAACCGGCCGCGGCGTGTTTGAAGACAAGGTTATTAAAAATATGTTTGCCACCGAATACATTTGGCACGACATTAAAAGCCAAAAAACCGTTGGCATTCTTTCGGAAAATGACATGGAGGACAGCGTGGAGGTGGCCGAGCCGGTGGGTGTACTTGCCGGCGTAACCCCCACCACCAACCCCACCTCTACCACCCTTTTTAAATGCCTGATTTCCGTAAAAACCCGCAACCCCATTATTTTCGGGTTTCACCCTTCGGCGCAGCAGTGCAGCGCCGAAGCGGCCCGCGTTGTGCGGGACGCGGCCATTGCCCACGGCGCGCCCGAAAACTGCATTCAGTGGATTGAGGCCCCCTCGGTGGAGGCCACCGGCGCGTTGATGAACCACCCCGGCGTGGCCACCATTTTGGCCACCGGCGGCACCGGCATGGTGCGGGCCGCCTACTCCACCGGCAAGCCCGCCCTTGGCGTGGGCCCCGGCAACGTACCCTGCTACATAGAAAAAACCGCCAACCTGCACCAGGCCTGCACCGATTTGATGATGAGCAAAACCTTTGACAACGGCATGATTTGCGCCTCGGAGCAGTGCGTAATTGTAGACAAGGAAATAGCCGCCGGGTTTGAGGCCTTTATGAAGGCCAACAACTGTGCCTTTTTAAATGAGGCCGACACCAAAAAGCTTACCGCCTACATGTTTCCCACCGAGGGCAAAGGGGTAAACGCCAACGTGGTGGGCAAAACCGCAAACTGGATTGCCGAGCAGGCGGGCATACAGACGGCCCCCGGCACCAAAATTTTGATAGCCCCCCTGCCGGAGCCCAGCGAAAAATACCCCCTTAGCCTTGAAAAGCTGAGCCCCGTTTTGGCGTACTTTACCGCCAGCAGCACCAAGCAGGGCTTTGCCTACGCCAACAAAATGCTGGAATTGGGCGGCCTTGGCCACAGCGCCGTAATTCACACCGGCAGCAGCAAGCTGGCCGACCAGTACGGCGTGGAAATGCGGGTGGGCCGCATTATTGTGAACAGCCCTTCCTCGCAGGGCGCCATAGGCGATATTTACAACACCAACACCCCCTCGCTTACCTTGGGCTGCGGCTCTTACGGGCACAACAGCGTGTCGCAAAACGTTTCCAGCATCAACCTGGTGAACATTAAAACGGTTGCCAAAAGGAGGGTTAATATGCAGTGGTTTAAGGTGCCGCCGAAAATTTACTTTGAAAACGATTCGGTACAGTACCTTGCCAAAATGCCGGATATTTCCCGCGCCTTTATTGTTACCGACCCCATTATGGTGGAGCTTGGCAATGTGAACAAGGTTTTGTACTACCTGCGCAAGCGCGCCCAGTACTGCCACAGCGAAATTTATTCCGACGTTGAGCCCGACCCCAGCGTAGACTGCATTATGAAGGGGGTAGAGGCCATAAAGGCCTTCAACCCCGACGTGATTATTGCCCTGGGCGGCGGCAGCGCCATTGACGCGGCGAAGGGCATGTGGCTGTTCTACGAGCACCCGAACACCTCCTTCGATGGTTTGAAGCAGCGCTTTTTGGACATTCGCAAGCGCGCCTTCCAATACCCGAAGCTTGGAAAAAAGGCCCAGTTTGTGGCCATTCCCACCACCAGCGGCACCGGCAGCGAGGTTACCAGCTTCTCGGTTATAACCGACAAGGCCAACGGCAACATCAAATACCCCCTGGCCGACTATGAGCTTACCCCCGACGTGGCCATCATCGACCCCCAGTTTACCGGCACCATGCCCAAAAGTATTGTGGCCGACACCGGCCTTGACGTGCTGACCCATGCCATTGAATCTTACGTTTCCAGCATGGCCAGCGACTACACCGAGGGCCTTTCGGAAAAGGCCACCGAAATGGTGTTCGAATACCTGGAAAAAAGCTACCACGGCGACAGCCTGGCACGGGAAAAAATGCACAACGCCTCCTGCATTGCGGGCATGGCCTTTACCAACGCTTTTCTGGGGCTGAACCACAGCATGGCCCACAAGCTGGGCGGCGAATACCACATTCCCCACGGCCGGGCCAATGCCGTGCTGATGCCCTGGGTTATTCAGTACAACGCGCAGAAACCCACCAAGTTTGCCGCCTTCCCCAAATATTCCGAATATGTGGCCGACCAGCGCTATGCAAAGCTGGCCCGCAAGCTGGGCCTGCCCGCCGCCACCACCGAGGAGGGGGTAAACAGCCTGGTAGAGGGCATTCGCACGCTGATGAAAAACACCGAGCGCCCCATGAGCATTCAGGAATGCGGGGTGGACGAAAAGGTTTTTCTGGCAGGCCTGGAGGAGCTGAGCTACAAGGCTTTTGAAGACCAGTGCACCACCGCCAACCCCCGCTACCCGCTGGTTACCGAAATTATGGAAATTTACAAAAAGGCATATTACGGAAAGTAAATACAATTTGCAGCACAAACCCCCGCGGGCACAGGTTGGCCGCGGGGGTTTGTGTATGCAGGCCACGGCGCAAAACCATACAGCGGCAGGCCCGCACAAACAGTTTGTTTACCGCAATGCCCGCGCGGCCCGCCTGCCCGTAGCAGGCGTTTGCCTGTTTTTGCTGTTTTGGGGCTTGCCGTACTTTTGCGGCGGCATATATGGGGGGAATGCCGTTTGTACCAAAGCCCTTCTGAACGCTTTTGCTTTGGTTTTAAACATAAAAAGCAAACATTTACTGCACTTTAAGGGCGGCTCAAAACAACCGCTTTATTGTTTGCTGCTTGCCGCCTGCAAGGCCAAACGGCATGCACAAGGCTTTCATTTTAATGAAAAGCGTATGGCTTGCGCCGGCAGCGAATATTTTGCCCGCCAGCGGCCCGGTAAAGCTTGCCTTATTTTATGTGGCTTGCAGAAAAGATAAAAGGGCGGGCGCATCAATGCGCCCGCCCTTTATGGCTGTACAAACAACCGCGTTGCAAACCCTTATTTGCCAAAGCAGGCTTTGCCAAGGTATTTGGCCTTGCCGCCCAGTTCCTCTTCAATGCGAAGCAGGCGGTTGTATTTGGCAACGCGCTCGCTGCGGGAAGGGGCGCCGGTTTTAATCTGCCCGGCATTGGTGGCCACCGCCAAGTCGGCAATGGTGGTATCTTCGGTTTCGCCGCTGCGGTGGCTTACCACCGCCTTGAAGCCCGCCTTGTGGGCCATTTCAATGGCGTCCAGTGTTTCGCTTAGCGAACCAATTTGGTTCAGCTTAATCAAAATAGCGTTGCCGCTTTTTTCGTCAATGCCTTTTTTCAGGCGCTTCACGTTGGTAACATACAAATCGTCGCCCACCAGCTGCACCTTGCTGCCAATGGCCGCGGTAAGTTTTTTCCAGCCTTCCCAGTCTTCTTCGCCAAGGCCGTCCTCCAGCGAGGCAATGGGCCAGCGGGACACAAGGCCCTCCCAGTAGGCAATCATTTCGTCGGTGGTGTAGTTTTTGCCGCTCTTGGGCTGGTGGTAGCCGCCCTCGGGCAGGGCCCATTCGCTGGAGGCCGCGTCAATGGCAAGTACAAAATCATCGCCGGGCTTGTAGCCGGCCTTTTCAATGGCTTTGATGATGTAGGCAATGGCATCCTCGTCGCTGGCAAGGTTCGGGGCAAAACCGCCCTCATCGCCCACGGCGGTGGCAAGCCCTTCGCTCTTCAAAAGGCCGGCCAGGGTGTGGTACACTTCGGCACACCAGCGCAGGCCCTCAGAAAAAGAGGGGGCGCCAACCGGCATAATCATAAATTCCTGAATGTCGACATTGTTGCCCGCATGGGCGCCGCCGTTCAGAATGTTCATCATAGGCACAGGCAGGGTAACCGCAGCTTCCCCGCCTATTTTTTTATACAGGGGCAGGCTCTCCGCCGCGGCCGCCGCTTTGGCTGCCGCAAGGCTTACCGCCAAAATGGCGTTGGCGCCCAGCTTTTCTTTGTTTTCAGTGCCGTCGGCGTCCAGCATAATTTTATCCAGCGCCGCGGTGTCGGCGGGGTCTTTGCCTGCCAGCAGCGAAGCGATGCTGCCGTTTACGTTGCCAACCGCTTTCAAAACGCCTTTGCCAAGGTAACGGCTGCCGCCGTCGCGCAGTTCCAGCGCTTCAAATTTGCCGGTAGAGGCGCCGCTGGGCACCATGGCCGAGCCAAAGGAACCGTCGGCCAGCACAACATCGGCCTCCACCGTGGGGTTGCCGCGGCTGTCGATTACTTCACGGGCTTTAATAGATTGAATGGTTTTCATACTTTTCCTCCTTAAAAGGGTATTCATAATTTTTTGAAAATCAATGTAGTAAGCAATGGGTAACCCAAGGATACACCAAGGGACGGGCAGGCGCGCCGCACCCCCGAAAATTTCAAAGCTTCGGGGGGTTCGTTTTGTTTTTACCAGGGCAAAAACGCACCATATATCCACAAAAACAGTATAGTTTATAATACCCGCAAGGTCAAGGCATTGCGCCAAAATAACACAAAGATACCATAAAACACGGCGGGCCACAGCCCCAAAAGCAAACCCTGTCTTTTATGCGTTTCAAAGGCACTTTGAGAAGGGGGTTTTGCTATGCAATGGCCGTGTTTTCCTCTAAAAATACAACGTATTCCTCCAGGGTTATTCCAAGGTCTTGAATGGCCTTGGCGTGGTTGGTGCCAACATAGCGGTAATGCCACGGCTCGTAGGCTATGCCGGTAATGGGCTCGGCATCCTTTTCGTAGCGCAGAATAAAACCATAGGTTACACAGTTTGCCTTTAGCCAGGCAAACTCCTTGGTGTTTTCGAAAACCGTTTCCAGGCTGTTGATGTCTACCGCAAGGCCCGCCTCGTGCTCGCTGGAGCCGGGAATGGCATAGTACTGCTGGGTAAGGCGAACGCTCTCTTCCTTGCTGTAGCCCTGGTTCAGGTAGCGCTGAATGCTGCTGTTGTAGTTGTTGGTTTGCCGCTCGTTGCTGCGGTAGCCCGAAATAGGGGTAAGGGTAACTCCCTCTTGCGCGGCAGCGGCCTGCATGGCCTTGAAAGGCTCTACCGCCCGCACATCCATTTGCTGGCTGTTGCCTATGCTGCCAAGCTCGGGGGCATACCCTTCAGGCAATTTATTCTCGGCGTTGGCCAGCAGGGGAATTCCCTCTTCGTCGTAAGGGCCCACCGCCGGCACCACATAAGCCGGGGCCGCCTGCGAGGAGCTGGGCGCAGCGCTTGGGGCAGACGATGCCCCGGAAGAGGAACTGGGCGCAGCCGCCCCCCCTTCAAGGTACAGCGTAAGCAAAAAAACGCACACAAGGGTTACGGCAAGCAGCACCGCCAAAACCACCAGCGAGGTGGTGGCGCGCCTTTTGCCGTTTTGCGGCGGTGCTGTTTTTTTTGCAGGCTTTGAACCCGAAGGCTGACTCATTTATTTTTCCTTTCCAGTGGCGGAAAATGGTATAACAAACAAAAGGGATGTCAAGGAAAGCTGCCGGTAAAATATATTTTTCTTTTTTTGCCTGCCAAAGCCGACTGTGCAGGCGGCCTTGGCGTATTGCGGCGCAATTTTGGGGCACCCGCCGGCAAGTTGCCAACCGGGCGCCTGCAATGCCCTACGGCGGGCCCCGCGGCGCACCGCACAGGCATTGCCGGTATTAGCTGAAGGCTGCAACCGTATGGCTTGCATACTCGGCATCGCCCACCATGGTAAAGTTGTTAACCACCCACTGGGACTGCTCGTACACAAGCTGGAAGGTTTGGTAATTGGAGGCATCCGCAAAATCGGCCGAGCCGTCGCGCGGCTGGTGGCGGTATTTCAGCGCCACATTAATGGTAATGGTGGGGCGGCCCGCATCCTCGCCATACACAGCGCTCTCCATATCCACCTGGGCGCTGGTAAATTCAAACACATTCTGCTGGTTGCCGGGGCGCTTCAGGCGGGCTTCCACCTCGGTGCGGGCGGCTTCGGTATAACGGGTAAGGGGCGTGGTGGCTTGCTGGTTAATGGCCGCCAAATACGACTGGTAAAATTCGGTAACCGCCTGGCCAATTTCCTCGCTGGTTGCCTGGGCCGCCACCTCAGAAGGGGTAAGCGAAACCGAAGCGGCCTCCTCCGGCAGCGAAGAAGCACCCTCGGCCGCCGGGGTAGACACCACCACCTGTGCGGTGGAAGAAGACACAGCCGGGGCGGTGCCATCCAACACGCCGGTTAACAGCAGCACGGTAAACACAATGCCTGCCAGCACCGCAATAGAAAGCACAACGGCCAAAACAACCAAACCGCCTCCGCTTTTTTTGCGGCGGGGTTTGCGGGGCGGGCCCTCTTCATCCTCTTCCCACTGGCCGGGGTCTTCCTCCCACTGGCCGTCGGGGTCTTCGTCAAAATTTTCAGGGGCGGCGCCGGGGCGGCCATACACAGGGGGCGGCGCGCTGGCATACGCCGGGGAATTGGAAAAGTCCTCCTCCTGCTCCAGCAGGGCCTGCAGCTGGGCAACCTTGGCCGCGGCATTTCGGCTTTGGCCGGGCTGGGCGGTGCCCTCCTGCCTGCCAAACAAATCGGCGGGCGGGCTGCCCGCGGGGGCGGCGCCGTAACTGGTGGCCGCAGGGGCGGCGGGGGCATCAAACAAGCCGCCCGGCTGGGCCGCAGGCGGTGTGGCTCCATAGCTCGCGGGCGCCGCAGCGGCCCCTGTGGCCTCTTCGCCAAACAGGCCTGCGGGGGAGCTGCCCGCATAAGCCGCAGCGCCGTAGCCGGTGCCCGCAGGGTCGGCGGGGGCATCAAACAAGCCGCCCGGCTGGGCCGCAGGCGGTGTGGCGCCATAGCCCGCGGGCGCCGCAGCGGCCCCTGTGGCCTCTTCGCCAAACAGGCCCGCGGGGGAACTGCCCGCATAAGCCGCAGCGCCGTAGCCGGTGGCTGCCGGGGCGGCGGGCTGGGTATCAAATAAATTGGCGGGGACCTGGTATGAAGCGCCCTGCTGGGCGGTACCTTCTTCGCCAAAAAGGCCGCCGGCCGGTGGCGCGGCAGGCGCGGAATAACCCAAATTGCCCTGTGGGTAGGAATAAGCCGGCGCTTGGGGCGCGGGGGCTGCCTCTCCAAACAAATTTACCGGGGCGGCCGGGGCTGTGCCCTGCTCCGAAGAGCCGGGCAAAACATACCCGCAGTGCGGGCAAACGGCACTGGCAGGGTTCTCCCAGGGCGCCTTGCAATTAGGGCAATAATTCATAAAATGTGCCTCCTTTTTAAAGCGGCCACCCACTGTAAAAGCGGGCGGGCTTTGGTTGCATACAGCAACGCTGGCTTTAGAACAAAATGCTACCGCAGAAAAGCGCAGAATATTCCCGCACCTGTTGGATACGCAAAACAACCCGCTGTGGCCCCGGCGCAAAAGCGGCCTGGGGCAGCGCCCACAGGCACAAAATGCCCTTGTGGCACCCGCTGCCGGGCCGTTGCCACAGCCCTGCCCGGCAGGCAGTGCGCC
>JBKEBR010000464.1:0-2252 GCA_047973285.1 Oscillospiraceae bacterium
AACATAAACCTTTACCGTGGCTGCAACCACGGCTGCCTTTATTGCGACAGCCACCGGGCCAATTGGTGGTGCTCCTTGTTTTAGTTGTTGCGGCTTTGGGGGTTGCCATTCCCTCTCATCGCCTCTCATTTTTGCCTTTGAGCTTTGCCTTTGAGCTTTGCCTTTGAGCTTTGTCTTTGAGCTTTGTCTTTGAGCTTTGTCTTTGGGCTTCGCCTTTGGGCTTTGCCTTTGGGCTTTGCCTTTGAGCTTTGCCTTTGGGCTTTGCCTTTGGGCTTTGCCTTTGGGCTTTGCCTTTGGGCTTTGCCTTTGGGCTTTCTTAGGTAGCCATTTTTTTACTTTTGCTTTTCTGCTTTTTGTTTTCTGTTTTTCGCCCGTTACCTTTTCTCCATCTGCTGTTCCGTTTTTTTATTTTTCTCTTGTGCTTTATTTGGCTATTTCTAATTCTTTTCCTTTGGTAAAGGCAGCGCTATAAACCAGGGCCTTTCACCGCGGTTTGCGCCTCTGCTTTTAAAAGGATAAAAAAGAAAACCCTCTGCAAATGCAGAAGGTTTCTTTTTGGTGACCCTGCCGGGAATCGAACCCGAGATTTCACCGTGAAAGGGTGATGTCTTAACCTCTTGACCACAGGGCCAAATGAAAGGCGGTTGCCGCCGCCTTTCCGATACAGACCTTAGGTGAAAACCGCAAAGCCTCCTGCCATCCGCTATTGCAGACGGCACCCCACACTCTCAGCTAAAATCTGTAATGGTAGCGGTAACTGGATTTGAACCAGTGACACTTCGGGTATTAACCGAATGCTCTAGCCAACTGAGCTATACCGCCAAATCCAACGCCTTTGAAACAAGCGACATAGATAATTATACCCGCGGCAAAGGCTGTTGTCAACCATTTTTGACATAGTTTTTAATTTGGCTTTTTGTTGCTTTAAAGTACCGGCGTGGCCTGCTTGTACAGGCCTTGCTTTTTATAACGTTGCATGCCACACCGGCTTATCATTGGCTTTTTAGTAAAAGCCGCCCTTCCGGTTTGCCCACCGCTTCCATGTATTTACAGGGCTTTTAAACTTGAGGGCTTTGCACTGTATTGCCCGCGGGGGCTTCTTTTATAGGGGGCTTCTTTTATAAAAGTGTTCTTGCCCCTTTCAAAGTTCTACTTGGGGCGAATAACATCGCAGCCCATATAGGGGCGAAGCACCTCGGGTACGGTTACGCTGCCGTCTGCATTTTGGTACTGTTCGATAATGGCGGGAAACACCCGGCTGGTGGCAAGCCCTGAAGCATTGAGGGTGTGTGCAAAATGAATTTTCTTTTCGGCGTCGCGGTACTTTATGTTGCCGCGGCGGGCCTGGTAATCTCGCGCATTGGAAGCCGAGCTGACCTCTTTATAAATGCCCATGCTGGGAATCCACACTTCAATGTCGTAGGTGCGGGCCATACTGGCAGAAACATCCCCCGCCGCCAGTTTGGTTACCTGGTGGTGCAGGCCCAGCTTTTGCACCAGCCGTTCGGCCTTGCCCACCATTTCTTCGAAGGCGGCGTCGGAACCTTCCTCGGTAGTGTACTGCACCATTTCTACCTTGTTGAACTGATGCCCGCGGATCATGCCGCGCTCTTCGCTGCGGTAGCTGCCCGCTTCGCGCCGGTAGCAAGGCGTATAGGCAATATATTTTTTTGGCAATTCGCCCTCCTGCAAAATTTCATCGCGGTGCAGGTTCACAAGGGCCGTTTCCGCCGTGGGCAGAAGAAACTTTTTATCTTCCGATGTGGGGTTGGCAATTTGGTACACATCCTCAGAAAATTTGGGGAACTGGCCGGCCACATAGCCGCACTCCCAACCAAGCATGTGGGGCGGCAAAATGAATTCGTACCCATCGGCAAGGTGCTCGGCAATAAAAAAGTTGAGCAATGCCCATTCCAGCCGGGTGCCTTCGCCCCGGTACAGCCAGGCGCCGTTGCCCGAAAGTTTCACCCCGCGCTTGTAATCGATAATGCCAAGGCTTTCACAAAGGTCTACATGATTTTTAATTTCAAAATCGAACTTCGGTTTTTCAAGGTAGGTGCGAAGGGTTTTGTTGTTTTCTTTGCCGCCCGCCACCACATCCTGGTCGGGAAGGTTCGGCAGTTGCAGCATGCGGTCCTTCTGCGCATCCTCTAACGCGGTAAGCTTTGCCTCCCGCTCTTTTACATTTTCGGCAAGCTGCTTCATTTTAGCCATAAGGCTGGCGGTGTCTTCCCCTGCTTTTTTCATGGCGG
>JBKEBR010000465.1:0-7564 GCA_047973285.1 Oscillospiraceae bacterium
GGGTATGCCGTTTTCGGCGGCGCTTTTGGCCACCATCGCCAGCATTTTCAGCACCGCCGGGTGGTGGGGGTCGCAGTATTCCTCCAGCCCCGCGTGCTGGCGGTCGGCCGCAAGGGTGTACTGGGTAAGGTCGTTGGTGCCCACGCTGAAAAAATCCGCCTCTTTGGCAAGCTCATCGGCCAGCAGCACCGCCGCCGGGGTTTCTATCATAATGCCAATGTCCACCCTGCCGGGGGCCACCCCCTCGGCGGCAAGGGCGGCGCGCACTTCGGCCGCAATGGCCTTGCACCGCTGCACCTCCCAAACCGAGGCAACCATGGGCAGCAGAATGCTTACCCTGCCAAAGGCGGAGGCGCGGTACACCGCCCGCAGCTGGGTTTCAAATATTGCCTGCCGGGCAAGGCTTACCCGCACCCCCCGAAAGCCGAGGGCGGGGTTTTCCTCCGGGGGCAGGTTCAGGTATTCCGCCTGCTTGTCGGCCCCAATGTCTAGCGTGCGCACCACCACCGGCTTTCCCTGCAGGGCGGCGGCCGCCTTGCGGTACACCTCAAACTGCTCTTCCTCGCCCGGGGGGGCCTTGCGCCCAAGGTACAAAAACTCGCTGCGAAAAAGGCCAATGCCCTCGGCGTCGGCCTCCAGCACGGCGGGCAGCTCGTCGGGGGTGTTTACGTTGGCATACAGCCGCACCGTTTTGCCCCCCGGGGTGGTGCTTGCCAGCCCCCGCAGGGCCTGCAGCTGTTGCTTTTGGGCTTCCTCCTGCTTCTTTTTGGCCCGCAGCGCCCGCAGCTGCTCTTCGCTGGGGCCAAGGTAGCAAAGCCCTTCGTAGGCGTCTACCGCAATTTTGCGGCCCGTTACCCCGGGCAGAATTTCAATGTCTGTCTGCACCAGGGCGGGCACCCCCATGCTGCGCGCCAAAATAGCGGTGTGGGAAGTGCGCGAACCCCGGCGGGTTACAATGGCCAGCACCTTTTCGCGGCCCAGCTGCACCATTGCGCTGGGGGCCAAGTCCTCCGCCGCCACAATGCAGGGGGAATCCACCAGCTCGCAGCCGGGGCCGCCCCCCATTAAAATATTCACCAGCCGGTTGGAAACATCCAGAATATCGGCGGCGCGCGCCTGCATATACTCGTCCTTGGTGGCGGCCATCACGGCAGAAAACTTCTGCCCGGCCCGCCAAACGGCGTACGGGGCGTTCTTTTTCTGCTTCCATATAAGCTCTTCCACAACGCCCACATATTCCACGTCGTGCATCATGGTGCGCTGTACGTCCAAAATTTCCGCCTGCTCCCGGCCCGTCTCCTTCAGCGCTTTTTGGTACAGCTCTTCCAGCTGGGCCTCGGCCGTTTTGCGGGCCACCTGCAAAAGCTGCCATTCCAGCGCCGGGTTCAGGGCCGCCGCTTCGGTTACCTTGGTCTGTGCGCTGCTGTAATAACAAACCGGCCCAAAGGCTATGCCGGGGCTGGCCGCGGTTCCTCTAATTGTTTTCAAAGCCGCTTCCCCCTTGCTTTTGTGCCAAACAGCCACTGGCAGGGTGGTACCGCTTTTGTGCGGGCGCCGCACGGGCGTTTGGCGCCCCGCGCCCCGCCAAACGGGGCATTTTGCACCGCGGTATGGTTTCTGCTTTTATTATACCATTTTTTGCCGGGCCCGCATAGCAAAACGGCGGGGAAAAGCCGCCCGGCGGGTTTGCCGCCCCGCCCCGCCTGCATGGCGGCTGTTTACAGGTTTATTTTCCCTGCGGCACACTTTTTTTAGCGGCGCACCGCCATAAGGGCGCACACAATAAGCCCTGCCGCCGGGGCCCGCCGCCTATGCACCGGGGCCCACCGTTTCGCCCCGGTGCTGCCGGTGCAGCCGCAGGCTTGGCTGCACAATTTCGCCGTTTTGTATAATGGCGCCCGCCTGCAGCAGCCTGTGGGGCATTTGCTGCACAAGGCAGCCGGCCAGCTCCGGCAGGCGTTTGCTGAGCACCGCCGAAGAGGTTTTGGGGAACAGGGCCGGGGTGTTGTCTACCGCGTAATGAATAATGCCGTCCACCGTGAACACCGGGTTTTCGGGGGTGGTGGCGCGGCCGGTTTCTATGGCAAGGTCGCCGTCGCAGCTGATGTCCACCAGCATGGCCCCCGGCTTCATACGCCCCAAGTCCCGCCGGGCTATCAGGTAATCCTCCCGGGTAATGTCCCACATTACGCAGTTTACCACCACATCGTACCGGCCTATTTGTTTTTTAAACAGCTTTTCGGTTTTGCGGCCAAACATATCCACCGTGGCGCCAAGGCCGTTCAGCACCCGCAGCGCCCCCTTGGCGGTATTGCCCCGGCCCAAAACCGCCACCCGGCAGTCGTAGGGCATTTTGTCGAAATACAAAAAGGCCTGCATTACCCCCGCCTCCCCCGCAATTTCGCGGTTGCGGTAAAAAATATTCTGGCCCATTTCGTCCATTTCCTCCCAGGCAATTACCGTGTGGCGCCCGGCAATGGCCCCGGTGGTAAAGGCGGCCTTTTGGGCGGCGTGGGCCCAGCCAAAAATGGTTTTGCCCGGCGGCAGCCGCCTTATATAGTCGGCGTCGCCCGCCTTCACATCGCAAATAATATCGCAGCCAAGGGCCGCCTCGCGGCTGCACAAATTTACCCCCGCGGCCCGGTAAGCGTCGTCGGCTATGCCCAGCACCTCGCCATACCCTGTTTCAAAATAAAACTGCTGCGGCTGGGGCAGCCTTTTCATATCTTCGGGCAGCATGGCCCGGCGGCGCTCGCCCGGTTTGCGGCTTATTACAAAACCAATGCTTTTCATTTTTTCTACCTTCTTTTTGCAGAAAGCCCACCCGCAAAATTTTGCATCAAATGGCGGGCAAAGCAAAATTCGCCTTCGGCATAATATACATATTTTTTAAACTTTATGTTTATTCCATAATTATAATACCATATATTTTGCTTTTGGGTAAGCGGCCCCGCCGCCCGCCGCCGGTGCGGCAGGGCCGCCCCTTTGCCCTTGGGCCGCGGTGTAAAAGCATGGCCGGGCGTTTATAAAAGGGCCGAATGCCCGCGCGGCAAAACATTTTTCCATTGACAAATTGCCATATTTAGTCTATTCTTTTTTAGTATAAATTACATATATTTATTACATATATGTTCAGGGTTTTTACAGCGCCCCACAAAGGAGGTTACAACCATGGCAGCCAACACAGGCTATATGTGTATGCGCAGTAGTAATGGCTGTTGCCGCGTTGTTTGCTATATGTGTAGACAGAGCAAACAAACTGTGCAGCTGTGGTTTACCCTGCCCTGCCAATAAATGGCTGTACGCAGCATTTGGCGGCATATTTGCAAAAGGCAGCCCCACAGAAAGCACGCGCTTTTCTGTGGGGTTTTTGTATGCCCGTTTCCTCTTCGGGCAAAGCGCCTACACCGCACACTTCCCGCCCGCGGGGCGGCTTACAGGAGGGGGTTCCATGCCAATACCGGCAGCAGTTGAAAGCCAAAAAGAATACCTTGTGGCCCTGCGGGAGCATTTCCACCAAAACCCCGAGCTCTCCATGCAGGAGTTTGCCACCGCCGAAACCATAGAGCGCGAGCTTGCCGCCGCGGGCATTGCCCACCGCCGCATTGGCGAAACCGGGGTGCTGGGCATTTTGCACGGCGGCCTTGGCGGCGGCCCCTGCGTGGTGCTGCGGGCCGACATAGACGCCCTGCCCATACAGGAGGGCGAACAAAGGCCCTACGGCTCCCGCAGCGCGGGGGTAATGCACGCCTGCGGGCACGACGGCCACACCGCCAGCCTGCTGGGGGCGGCCAGGGCCCTGGCCCGCCTTGCCCCCACCTTTGCGGGCGAGGTGCGCTTTGCCTTTCAGCCGGGCGAGGAAATTGGCCGCGGCGCGGAGGACTTTGTGGCGGCGGGCGTTTTGCAGGGGGCAAGCCGCGCCTTCGGCGTTCACATGATGCCCGGCGTGCCGGTGGGCAGCGTTGCCCTGGTGCCCGGCCCCACCTTTGCCTCGGTAGACAAATTTGTGCTGCAAATAACCGGCGTGGGCGCCCATGTGGCGGCCCCCCACCTTGGGGTGGACGCCTTGTATGTGGCGGCGCAAATTGCCACCGGCCTGCAGGCGGTGGTGGCCCGGCAAACCGCCCCGCAGCACGAGGTGGTGGTGGGCATTGGCACCCTAAACGCCGGCACCGCCTACAACATTGTGGCCCAAAACGCCCAGCTGCAGGGCACGGTGCGCTGCTTTACCCCCGAAATACGCCAAAAGGTGCTGCAAAGCATTCAAAAAATAGCGCAAAGCATGGCCGAGGCCTACGGCGCCAAAGCCGAGCTGATGGTGGAGGTTATTACCCCGGCCCTGATAAACCCGCCCGAGCTTTTGGCCGAAACCACCGCCGTGGCCGCCGAGGTGGTGGGCGAGGGCCGGGTGGTAACCATTCCCCGCATGCTGTTTGGCGACAATTTTGCCGAGTTTTTGAACAACTGCCCCGGCTTTTACGGGCTGGTGGGCACCACAGACCCCGCCGTGCCCGCCACCGCCCTGCCGCTGCACCACGCCTGTTTCGACCTTTTGCCCCAAAGCCTTTTGGTGGCCTGCGGCCTGTACACCCAATACGCCCTGCACACCCTGCACGGCGGCGCACAAAAAGCCCGGCAGCAAGCTTAAAATTTATGGAACGGGAGAGGGCCATGAGCGAAGTTATTCTGGAACTGCAAAACATCAGCAAGCAATTCGGCACCGCCGAGGTGCTGAAAAACCTCAGCTTTTCGGTGTACCGTGGCGAATTTTTAACCCTGCTGGGTTCCTCCGGCTGCGGCAAAACCACCACCCTGCGTATAATTGCAGGCCTTGAAACCCCCGACACCGGGCGAATTTTGCTGCAGGGCAGCGACGTTACCGACACCGAGCCCAACCGGCGCGACGTAAACACCGTATTTCAAAACTACGCCCTGTTTCCCCACATGAATGTGGAGGCCAACATTGGCTACAGCCTGAAGCTGAAAAAAGAAAAGCCGCAGGCCATCCAGCGCCAGGTGGCGGAAATGCTGCAGCTGGTGCAGCTTACCGGCTACGAAAAGCGCCTGCCCAGCGAGCTTTCGGGCGGGCAACAGCAGCGGGTGGCCATGGCCCGCGCCCTGGTAAACCGGCCGCAGGTGCTGCTGCTGGACGAGCCCCTTGGCGCGCTGGACTTGCAGCTGCGCCGCCAGATGCAGGTAGAGTTAAAGCGGCTGCAAAAGCACCTGGGCATTACCTTTATTTATATTACCCACGACCAGGAAGAGGCCATCAACATGTCCGACCGCATTGCCGTACTGCGGGAGGGGGCCTTTGAGCAGCTGGGCACCCCCGCCGAAATATACGACCACCCCAAAACCAGCTATGTGGCCACCTTTGTGGGCAGCGCCAACATTATAGAGGGGGTGGCCGAGGCCGTACAGGGCGATGTGGTGCTGGTTGAAAATGCCGACGGCGCCGGCAAGGCCACCCTGTGGGGCGCCAAAGCAGCCCCCGGCGAAAGGGTGCGCCTTGCGGTGCGCAGTGAGCACATTTCGCTGCTGCCCGCCGCCGAAGGCGCCGAGGGCCTGCCCGCCGTGGTAAAAGAAAAAACCTTTGCGGGGGGCATGCTGCGCATTGCCGCCGAAACCGCGGGGGGCACCCAGCTGGTGGCCAGCCGCTTTGGCATGGATTCGGCCCTGGCCCCCGGCGACGCCGTGCTGGCCACCTGGCCCGCCGAAAACGCCGTGCTGGTAGACGGGGGGCCCGCCAATGAATAAAAAGCAGCGCCCGCCCCTTTTGAAACGGCGGGAAAAGCGCCGCTCGGCCTTCATGGCCCTGCCCATGTACCTGTTTACAATTGTGTTTGTGGCAAGCCCGCTTGTGTACATGGTGGTGCTCAGCTTTTTGCAGCAAACCCAAACCTGGGGCCGCTACGGCGGCTTTACCCTGGCCAATTACGCCGGTATTTTAGAGCCGGTGTACCTCAACACCTTTGTGGAATCCATCAAGCTGGCCCTGCTCAGCACCGGCCTGCTGGTGCTGCTGGGCTACCCCTTCGGCTATTTTATGGCAAAGCTTACCCGCCGCTGGAAGGCCCGCATGATGACCCTGCTCATGGTTCCCTTCTGGACAAGCTCGCTCATTCGCCTCTACGGCTGGATCATTATTTTCCGCGCCAACGGCGTGCTCGACAAAATTTTAATGGGCCTTGGCCTTACAAGCGCCCCTTTGAAGCTTTTGTACACCTACCCCGCCGTGGTGGTGGGCATGGTGTATGTGCTGCTGCCCACCATGATTCTGGCGGTGTACTCCTCGGCCGAAAAGATGGACTGGAGCCTGGTAGAGGCCGCCCGCGACCTTGGGGCCACCGCCCCGCAGGCCTTTTTCAGCGTAACCCTGAAGCTTACCTTGCCGGGGCTGCTCTCGGGGGTGGTGCTTACCTTTATTCCCTCCATGGGGCTGTTCTTTATTGCCGATATTCTGGGCGGCAATAAAATTGTGCTGGTGGGCAGCCTGATTCAGGAGCAGATGATGAAGGCCCACAACCTGCCCTTTGCCGCGGCGCTGGCCGTGGTGCTGATGGTGCTTACCAGCGCCATGATAGCCCTGTACCGCAAAATTACCAAGGTGAAGGAACTGGAGGGTATGCTATGAAAAGCCGCACCAAGCTGCCCGCCATTTACCTTGGCGTTGTAACCGCCGTAACCTACCTGCCCATTCTGCTGGTCATCATCTATTCCTTCAACGAAAACAAGCTTACCTCGGTGTGGGGCGGCTTTTCGCTGAAATGGTACCAAACCCTGTTCAACAACGCCTCCATGTTCGAGGCGCTGCGCAACAGCGTTGTGCTGGGCATTTTGGCCAGCCTGGCCGCCGCCGTGCTGGGCACCCTTGGGGCCATTGCCTCTTTAAAGCTTTCCTTTAAGGGCAAGGGGGTGCTGGAGTATATTTCCACCCTACCCATCATGATTCCCGAAATTATTCTTGGCATGGTGCTGCTGGCCTTCTTCTCGCTGCTGGGGCTGCCCTTTGGCATGGGCACGCTGGTGCTGGCCCACACCACCTTTTGCGTGCCGTATGTGTTTATGCAGGTGCGGGCGCGCCTTGTGGGCATGGACAAAAGCATTGCCGAGGCCGCGCGCGACCTTGGCGCTAGCGAGGCGCAGGTGCTGCGCGACATTACCCTGCCCCTGCTTACCCCGGCCATTCTTTCGGGCATGATGCTCTCGTTCGCCATGAGCTTCGACGACGTCATCATCAGCATTTTTGTAACCGGCCCCGGCGTAAACACCCTGCCCATTAAGGTGTACACCCAGCTTAAAACCGGCGTAACCCCTGAAATAAACGCCCTGTGCACCCTGCTTCTGGCCGTAACCGTGGTTCTGCTTTTCCTTTCCTCTCTGGTTGGGAAAATGAACAATAAGGGCCAGCCCTAGGCAAGTACCGGCAAGCCCACGGCCTTGCGGCGCTTGCAAGGCTGCCGGGCCCCTTACCGGTGGCGCCTTTCACTGGCCCCCTGCCCGCCTGCGAAGGGGCCGCCCCTTTCCGCAGTAAATTTTGCAACTAAGGAGAAAAAGATGAAAA
>JBKEBR010000466.1:0-6309 GCA_047973285.1 Oscillospiraceae bacterium
ACTGGCCAGGTTGGAAAAACCCAAACTATAAAGACTTTTTAATGAGGAGATAAACCCATGAGCAAACAGTGCCGTAAATTAGCCCGCCGCCGTGAGCGGTGCATTATCGAGAGAACCGGGCAAGCATTTTTAAAAATATACCAAAGCGGCAAGGCCGTGCTTTTGAAAGTTCCTACTTTCCGCATTACTACTCTAAACAAGCAACAGCGTATTATTGCTGGCCTTGTGGCCGAGCAGCACATAAAAGACCCGCGCTTTGCCAACGTTCGCAAGTCGCGCAGTAAAACAAATACCAAGTCTTTCGGGTATTACCGCACAAAAAAGACTTGCCATGGCAAAAAGCGAATTACCGCATAAGGGGGTGCCCACCGAATGAAAAAGCGAATTATTACCGCCACCATGAATACCTGTACATTTTGCATTGGCATTCTGGTATTTTTCGCCAGTCCCTCAAATAACACTTTGGGCACAATGGTTATGCTTTCTTTTACCGCCGTGCCGGGCGCCATTTACATTATTGCCGGCTTAATGACGGCAACCCCCGTGCGGCCGCCCGCCGCAAAGGCAAAGCCCGAATATGTACGGGCCAAGCGCGGGCACACCATGCACGGGGGCGCCGCAAATGAATGAACGCCGCTGCCCCTACTGCAACGACCTTTTAGACCCTGCCGAGAAATGTAGCTGCCCCGACGCCAAAGCGGCACGGGCAGAGAATGAACAGCCCCAAGGAGGCGAGCACGTTGCTTAATTTTTTTATTAACTGCCTGTTGCTTTTGGGCGCCACGGCTGCGCTTGCCCTGGCAACCGTAATTGTATACGGGGTAGCCAAGGCCCTGCGAGGCAACGGGAACATAAAAATTCAGCCCGGCACAGTTATTTGTATTCAAGAAATAGAGCACCCCGAGGTTATGCGGGAGTGTACCGTTTTAAGCGTTAAACAAAATGGAGATTTTCAAACCGATGCAAAAATACCATTTTACACAAACGGAAAATCTTATACCGGGGCTTGGCGGGTATTTGAAACCTTATAAATAAAAAAGGAGGCGGCCGCAATGGCGCAAAGAACAATAAAAATATGCACAAGCGCACCCGCTGTGCCGCGCGGGGAGCTTGTACAGTTGCTTGTTTATCACATTACCGGCGGCGACCCGGCCGCCTATTTGGATAGGCTCGCCGATAAAATGGCCCAGGAGGCCGCGGCCAATGAAGCAAACTAAATGCAAGGGCTGCGGGGCGCCCATATCTTTTATAAAAACAGCAAAGGGGAAATGGGCGCCGGTAAACCCGCGCCCCATCTACTTTGAACCAGACCCGCACGGCGATATATTCCTGCTTAACAGCCGCGGCGAATATGTACGGGGGTATGGAGTACCGCCCCACGGTGTGTATGACCCCCACAGGGTTGGGTACCTGCCCCATTGGAAAAGCTGCCCGGCGGCCTCGAGTTTCAAAGACAAACAGCAGGAAAAAACCGCCAAGGCTGTAGAAGCTGCCAGAGAAGCAGAAACCCAGCGGGCAGCAAAAGAGGCTGCAAAGCGGGAACTGCTCGAGGCGCAAAAAAAGCAGCTTAGTTTTTATTAATTTTTCATAATAAAAAAACCGCCAGGAGGCGGTTTTGGGAAATTAATCCCAGAGCTTCTTGGCAAGAACAGCTATTTGCAAGATGCAAACAAATATCTGCATTGCAGCAAGAACCACTTCAAATGAAGTGAACATAAGGAGTCACTCCTGGCAGATATACTGCCATTAAATATGGAGATTTACACCCCGCCTAAGATAAAGAGAATTTCATCTTCTATTTTCGTGGCTATATAACAATATCATACAGAAATTCATGGTGCAAGTATGCTAAATGCGTTTTTTAAAAAAAATACACTATATTTTGACTTTTAATTCTTTTCTCATTTCCATCATAATCTTTTCTTTTATTTCCGAAAATTTTGCTTCATCAGAGCTATTGTTTAAATTTTTAATTAAGTCTAGTATATTGTCGCTTGCATAAAGATATAGCTTACTATTTGTTTCTGACTCTAAATTGTATTTATTTAAAAAGGTTGCTTTTGTAAGTTTGCTAGATACTATTTCATAAATTTTTCTTTTTTCCATTATAGAGCCATTGTGTATTTTTCTATCCATTAAGACCAAATTCCCAATTACTCCACCCATGGCAGCACCCAAAAAACTAAACAATACGGAAATCCAACCCATAATATATCACCTCATTAGAATTTTTATACATTATATCACAATGGAGAATAGTTATTATATTCAAAACCAAATTTGAAAAGGAGGCCCGCAGCGACAATGCGGTACCTCCACCATTTGCTATTGCACTAGTAAAATCAAATTGGCCCGAACGCTGCCAAGGTATAGATATTACTACAATGCAAGATTTTAAAAAAATAACAGCCGTATAAAAAGGAGAAAAAACATGCTTTGGGAAATATCGACAGATGATGCAAGTAAAGATTTTGTTGCAATTCGCGCCACCGCAGGAGAAATAGTTGTAAATTATATGGACTTGGAAAAAGCGCTCGAACTGGTGGCAGAGCACAACCGGGCCATAGAGTGCGCCCTCTGCGCCGGGCTGAATATTCAAAATTCCAAAGATTAAATAATTAAAAAGAAATAGCCTCGCTTACAAAGCGGGGCTACTCAAATTAGAGGAGGTTGTTATGTTATCCATAAAAAATGAGATTTCAAAGCTTACCAATACGGAACTTGCCGCCGCAAATGCAAAGTTTACCCCTTTTAACTCAAAGCATGAAGGGTACGCTGTTGCTCTTGAAGAGTATGACGAGGCAAATACAGCCTTTATAGAGGTATATAAATCAATTTCCGAACTTTGGGAAAATATAAAAGCAAACGCAGATAATCTAACCATTAAGGAATATGCCGGTTGGCTGCGAGAGGAAACAGAAAAAACAATCGGAGAACTTTTCCAATTGGCTGCAATGTCGCAAAAACTGGTTGATTTATGCAATGTTCTCATTGATGAAGAAACTCCTTAACTACCTTATATATAAGGAACGGCTCTTAAAACGGTCCCCGGTGGCCGTTGCCGTCCTCGTAATTGGCAGTAATAACTCGCTCATGCTTTGATTGATAGAATAACCGAAAAGAAAGAACCACACGGGGATTTGGAGAGCGCGAGAGGATAAGGGGGCCGCAGCCCCCTTGACCTTCTCGCAAGGTAAAACCAAAGGGAGGGTAAGAAAGTGGCAGCGGTTAAAAACTTTTTGCGAGAACCGGAACGGGTTTTTAATATCCCCTATGTGCCAGAAGATACCCCCGAAGAAAAACTAGAGGGCATACGTCCCGGGGCAATTACCGGCTACAGGATAAAAACAACTATAACCGGGAATTGTGCCCATGCTGCTATTTTTCCATTTTGGAACCGCAAAAATGATTTGCCTCAAACTCCCCGCAGGGAAAGAACGCAAGAAGAAATTGCCACCGCAAACGAACGCCGCAGCATTCAGCGGGGGCAAGACCTGCTAAATACAAATTTTGGCCGCGGGGATATCTGGTTTACAGGTACATGGGATAATGCACACCTTCCCCAAGATGATGCCGAGCAGCTCGCCTATATCCGAAAATTTTTCAAGCGCCTTGCCCGTCGGCATATCAAAAATGGCGGCTCAAAAAAAGCGCTCAAATATTACTACACCATTGAGGAGGACGCCGCCGAAAACGTGCGGCCAAATATGCATGCTGCCATTCATGGGGCGCTTTCCATGGATGAAATAGAGGAATTATGGCAAGGGGGCGGGCGCAACCAAACCCGCAAAATAGTGCCGGACAAAAACGGCATTATCGGAATGGCCGTGTATATTACAAAACCCGCCGGCAAGCGCAAACGGCGCTGGGGCAGCAGCACCGGACTAAAAAAGCCGGAGGTGCGCACCGCAGACAAAAAGACCACCAAGGCAAAAGTAAAGCGGGCCTCTGAAAGCCAGGAAAACCTTGCCGCCTATTTTGCGGCATTGTACCCCGGCTGGGAAATTACACAAATTGCAAAACCAGCATACAACGCCCTGAACTATTCCAAAGGAAACGGACAGATAGAAAGAGCCCCTAGCGTAGAATAGCTACAGATTTCTTGGTCAGGCGAGTAAACACGCCTGAGTATTTTAATGCCATTCGTTCGTTGTTGTAATAATCCATGTAGTCATGGATGAGTTGTTTTGCCTGTAGAATCGTCTTTGGCCTGTAGAGATGAATACACTCTGTTTTTAAAATGCCGAAGAAATTTTCAGCAATAGCATTGTCGTATGGGTTTGCTCGCCTTGACATAGACGGAGCGATGCCATATTGTTTGGTTAGGCCAAAATATGCTTTGGATGTGTATTGAAAGCCTTGGTCGCTGTGGAGTAGCCGCTCCGCGGTGGCCGTTTTTGCTTTCATGGCGGCTTTTAGGGTGTCTGACACCAGCTTACAATCATTGCGGGTGCTCATCTTGTAGGCCACAATACTACGGTCATACAAATCCACGATTGCTGAAAGATACAGTGTGCCTTGTGGGGTAGCGATATAGGTGATATCCGTAACCCATTTTTTGCCCGGTTGCTCACAGTGAAAGTTCCTGTCAAGTAGGTTTGGGTAAACATGCAGCACTTCGCCGGGGCTGTAATATTTCCTGCGCCGACACTCACTCAACAGGCCATATTTCTGCATGACCCGCCATATGGTTTTGTAATTTCGAACGATGCCTTTTTCCCTCGCAAGCCATTTCTGCATCCTACGGCATCCCAAGCTTCTGCCAAAGCGTTGTTCTCTCCGCTCGTGTATCAGCTTAGCAAGCGCGTCATCCCGGTCAGGTTGCTCCCTTCGTTTGAAGAAGTCATAGTACCCACAGCGGGATATTTTGAAAAACCGGCACATCTGTGAAACAGTATATCTGTCTGTGTTTTGGTAAACTGCTTCATATTTTAAAGCTGCCCTCGCCTCATTTCGGCAAGCTGCAGAAAATCCTTTAGCAACTGATTCTCCATCCGCAGGCTTTTCAATTCACTGCGCAAAGCTTGGTTTGTCTTTTGCGCGTCAGCTTTCTTGCTACGAGGATACCCTCTTTCCCGTTGTTCTCGCCTGCTTCGTTCGAAATATCCTTTGATTTGCTCTTTTGTCAGGCCCACCTCGGCACCGATTTCGCGATTTGTTTTTCCCAACTGCTTCGGTTCTTCTATCCTTGCTCCGTGTTGTTTTACTTTCATGCAAGTACCCCCTATTGTAGTCATCCTACAATAGGGGGTACTTTTTCTCAATGTCCGTTTTACGCGGAATAGTTCACTATAATGGCGGTGCCGTTTTTTTATGTAAAAAACACTTGCGGGCCTGCGGCACCTTACCGCTGCTGGCAATGGATTTTCTATCATTACTTTCCACTCCCGGTATTTGGGAGCTAAAATCGAAGATATCGACTTTTCCTTTTGTACCAAATACGGGTGTGCATCTTGCCAATTGAGAGTCGAAAAAATGGTGGTGTATCTCCCCAATACAGCGCCTGTAGCTTGGTCCGTTTTCCCCGCTCTCTCTCCTTTTAGAAAATCAGTCTTATTCGTTCTCGCTCTTTTGCTCCATTACAGCCTTCACCCAAAGGTTTGCCGGCTTAATTACACCGCGAACACCCATAAAAGGCGGCAGGTAAGCATTCAGCCGCCGCTTTGTGTGGGGGTTGAAAATTTGTAACACACGGCTTTTTACCAACCAGTTCACCTCTTTGCCGCCGGCCATCAGCAGCCTCTTTTATAGCCCTGAAATTCCTTGCCGGCAAGCAGAATTCAGACGAATTAAGCTTACAACTCTCACAGGCTTTTTCATTATTTTTCAGGCTTACTGCATGGGAGTATCCTATCGTTTGCATAGGATGTTCCAACTATAAGCAAAAAGCAGTAAAAAAGCCGGCCCTCCGTCCGCCGCGTTTCCACACCCGCCGCCGCGCTTCACGGTATCAATTTGGGGCGTTAAAATATACCCTATTGCAATTCCATCAGTTTAGGTATATATTATAAATATATTTAGGCATACCTAAATATTGTGGATGGGCAAATTATAGGGGGTAAATAATGGACGATTACACAAGGCGGCTATTGGTTCGCAAAATACCCACTCTGGCTGTTATAGTCAACTAAGTTGAAATCCGGTTTGGAGATATGATAAAATAAAGCCATGAGCTATGATATAAAATTTCGCCGCAGTGCGATAGAGTATTGGAACGAAGGGCATAGTAAAAGGGCAACGGCCAAGGTATTCAAAGTAAGCCCAACCACCTTGCAAGAGTGGAAATCGCAGCTGAAAGAAACCGGGGAT
>JBKEBR010000467.1:0-6777 GCA_047973285.1 Oscillospiraceae bacterium
CTGCGCGGCAAAGAAATTGCTTTTATTCCCCAAACCGTGGCCGCCCTTGACCCTCTTTTAAAGGCGGGCGCCCAGGTGCAAAACGGAAACAAAAGCCCCGGCATGAACCGGCGGCGCGAAGAGGCTTTTGCCCGGCTGGGCCTTGCCGAAAATGTTAAAAACCTTTACCCCTTTGCGCTTTCGGGCGGCATGGCGCGCCGGGTGCTGTTTGCCAGCGCCGCGGTAAGCGAGGCCTCGCTTATTTTGGCAGACGAGCCAACCCCCGGCATGGGCGCCGAACAGGCCGTACAGGCCCTTTCCATTTTCCGGCAATTTGCCGGGGAGGGAAAAGCCGTTGTGCTGATTACCCACGACATAGACCTGGCCCTGGCGTTTGCCCACCGCATTGCCATTTTTTACGCAGGCACCATTGTGGAAGAAACACCGGTGCAGCACTTTGCCGCCGGGCCCGCCGCCCTGCGCCACCCCTACAGCAAGGCGCTGTGGCAGGCAATGCCCCAGCACGGCTTTACCCCGCTGCCCGGCTTTCAGCCCTATGCGGGCGAGCTGCCGCCCGGCTGCCCCTTTGCCCCCCGCTGCGGCTGCAAAAGCAACCTGTGCAGCGCTGAATTTCCACCGGCCCGGGCGCTGCGGGGCGGCCTTGTGAGGTGCCACCATGCAACTTGAAGCGGTAAACCTTGGGTTTTGTTACCGGCGCGGCGCGCCTTTTGTGCTGCGGCAGGTAAGCTTTGCCCTTGCACAGGGGCAAAGGCTGGGGCTTTTGGCCCCCAGCGGCTACGGCAAAACCACCCTTGCCAAGCTGCTGGAGGGCTACCTTGCCCCTGCCGAGGGCCAAATCTTGCTGGGCGGAGCGCCGCTGCCCCCCAAAGGCCCGCTTGCCGTGCAGCTTGTTGGCCAGCACCCCGAGCACGCGGTGAACCCCCGCTGGAAAATGCACCAGGTTTTGGAAGAAGCCGGGCAGCTGCAACCCGATGTTTTGCAGGGGCTGGGCATAGAAACCGCCTGGCTGGGCCGTTACCCGGCCGAGCTTTCCGGCGGGGAGCTGCAGCGCTTTTGTGTGGCAAGGGCACTGGGCCCCCACACCCGGTTTTTAATTGCCGATGAAATAAGCACCATGCTGGACGCCGTAACCCAGGCGCAAATTTGGCACTACCTGCTGGCGCAGGCAGGCAAACGCGGCCTTGGCCTGCTGGTAATTACCCACAGCGAGGCCCTGGCGCAGCAGGTTTGCAGCGATATGCTGGATTTGCAAGGGCTGAACCACGCGGCGCCCTAAATAGTGAAGGCAGGCGCCGGGCCCGCCGGTTGCCACCGGCTTGCAACGCAGCTGGACCGCATTGGTTCCGGCGGGCTTTTATACACGCCAAAGGCCTTTTGTTTGGTTTTTTCTTACATAGCACAGGCCAGCTTTTTACAGGCCTGCCACGTTGCCGCCAAAGCGGCAACCTTTTGGGGCCGCACAGCATTGGCCGCCCTTTTGCCGGCAGCAGGGCAAAAATTTTGCCGCTTTATAAAAGCAACCCTCACCCCGCACAACTGCTGCATTGCCCGCTTGCATGCGCAACGCTAAAAAGCCGAAGGCGCTCGAGAACATCGAGAGCCTTCGGCTTTTATTTTCAGCGGGCAACGGCTTTTACCGGCACACAAGGCGATAAGAGCACACCCTTGCCCTGCGGGCACCGCCCTGTCAAGAACAATGGCCGCTTGCCCGCTTTGCCAGTATTGCACGGCATTTCCAGGCGCGGCGGCAGCATGTAAAAGTCCCTGCCTGCCAAACCGCACCTGCGCCGCAGCTTAAAAACAAATTTTGTCGCAGCATAGCATATTGAAAATATTCTTAGGTTTAGTCTTTTTTCAAAAAACTGCCGGCTCACTGCCCCGGGCGCAGGGCCCGGCACCGCACGGGCAAGCCCTTTCAGGCCTGCTTTGCAAATTTTTCTTCGGCTTTCAGGGTTTCGTTCATGCTGCCGGTGCGGTAGCCCAGCAAATCCATGGTTATATAGGTAAAGCCAACCTCTTTAAAGCGGGCATGAATTTTTTCCCGGTTTTGGCGCTGCATCAGCACCGCAAAGCCCTCTTCGTCGGTTTCAATGCGGGCAAGGTTGCCGTGGTGGCGCACCCGCACCTGCCGCAGCCCCATATCCAGCAAAAACTGCTCGGCCCTGTCAATCATGGAAAGGCGGGCGGGGGTAATGCTTTCCCCATAGGGAAAGCGCGAGGAAAGGCAGGCAAAAGACTGCTTGTTCCAGGTGGGCAGGGCCAGCTCTTTGGAAAGCAGGCGAATTTCATCCTTGCTGAGGCCCACATGGCGCAGCGGGCTTTTTACCCCCTGCTCGGCCACCGCCACAAGGTCGGGGCGGTAATCGCCGTTGTCGTCCAGATTGGATCCCTCGGCCACATGGGCAAGGCCGTTTTGCTTTGCCACCGCCCATATTTTGGTGAACAATTCCGATTTGCACAAATAACAGCGGTTGGTGGGGTTGTGGGAAAAGCCCTCAATTTCCAGTTCCTCCGAATCGCAGACAACATGGAAAATGCCGTTGCGAAGGCAAAAATCCTCCGCCTCCTGCAATTCCCGCTTGGGAAAAGAGCAGGAGCGGGCGGTAACCGCAATGGCCTTGTTCCCCAAAACATCATGGGCGGTTTTGAGCAAGTAGGTGGAATCTACCCCGCTGGAAAAGGCCACCGCCACGCTGCCAAGCTCTGCAAGGTATTGCTTCAGGTTGTCGTGTTTTTGTTGTGCCGTCATCTATTGTTTCCTCCAAAGGTTAGTTTTTTTCGCCGTGGGCCGCTTTTGCAAGGGCGTCCTGCACCTGTTGCAGGGTTACCGCGTGCTCTCTGGCGGCGGCGGCAAGGTCTTCGTATTCCGCCTTGCTTTTTTGCACCCCGTAGCCGCTGCTTACTTTTACCGCAACGTTGCCGTAAGGGGTTTTGTACTCTTTTATTTCACGGGCCAGGGTGTAGCGGCTGCACAGGGTTTGGCGCACCCCCAGCGTTGTAGTGTGCCGCAGCAGCAGGGCGGCAAATTCTTCGGCCCGTTCCTCTTCACACAGGCAGGTAAGCAGCAGGCCGGGCCTGCCCTTTTTCATTTGCACCGGGGTGGTAAACACATCCAGCGCACCGCTTTGCAAAAGCTGTTCCCCTGCAAAGGCCACCGCTTCGCCCGTCATATCGTCTAAATTGCAGCGCAGCTCGGCCACGCGGCCGGTTTGCCGGGCGCTTGCCCCCGCCCTGCCCCAAAAGCTGCGCAGGCAATTGGCCGCCTCAAAGTCTTTTTTGCCCATACCGTAGCCAATTTTTTCCACTTCCATTGTGGGCATGGGGCCAAACCTTGTGGCAAAATGCTTGAGCAGCGCCGCCCCCGTTGGGGTGCACAGCTCGCCCCGAATGCTGCCGCTGTAGGTGGGCACACCCTGCAAAATAAGGGCGGTGGCCGGGGCGGGCACCGGCAGCAGCCCGTGGGCACAGCGCACAAACCCGCTGCCCACATGCACCGGCGATACCACAATTTCTTCGGGGGCAAGCTGCTCCAGCAGCAGGCAAACCCCCGCTATGTCGGCCACCGCGTCCAGCGCACCCACCTCGTGGAAATGCACCTCGCTTACCGGGCGGCCGTGCATTTTTGCCTCGGCTTCGGCAATAAGGGCGTATACCGCTTCAATGTTTTGCTTTACCTTTGGCGAAACCGCAAGGCCGCCAATAAGCTGGCGTATTTCGGCCATGCCGCGGTGCGGGTGGCTGTGGGGGTGCCCTGTGTGGGAATGCCCGCCGTGGGGCTCTTGTGCATGGCTATGTTCTTCTTCATGGCTGTGGGTGTGCGGGTGCCCCTCGTGGGTGTGTTGGTGGCCGCCGGGGCTGTGGCTGTGCGGCACTTGCCCGGCCGGGTCTGCGTCTTCACTTTCTTCTTCCTGGCCGTTTTGCATTTTCACCGCAATGTGGGTGCCCACAATGCCGCATTTTTCGGCGGGCAGCGCCGTAACGGTTACCCCTTCAAGGCCAAGGGCGTTCATTTGCGCCAAAAACGCGCCGGGGGCGGGCAGCAGCTCCAGCAGCGAAGCCATCAGCATATCGCCCGCCGCCCCCATGTTGCATTCCAGATACAGGGTTTTCAAGAAATTCCCTCCATTTTATTAATGCTGTTGGCAATGTAACCGGCGCCAAAGCCGTTGTCTATATTCACCACCGAAACCCCGCTGGCGCAGGAGTTGAGCATAGAGAGCAGCGCCGCAATGCCCCCCAAATTGGCCCCGTAGCCAACGCTGGTGGGCACCGCAATAACCGGGCAGCTTACCAGCCCCCCTATAACGCTGGCAAGGGCCCCCTCCATGCCCGCCACCGCCACAATTACCCGGGCGGCGGCCAGCACCGGCTGCTGGACCAGCAGCCGGTTGAGCCCCGCCACGCCAACATCGTACAGCCGGGTAACCCGGTTGCCCAGCGCCTCGGCGGTAAGGGCGGCTTCTTCGCACACCGGCATGTCGCTGGTGCCCCCCGAGGCCACCACCACCGAGCCCACCTGCGGCCTGCCTTTTTCAGGCATGGCAACACCCAGCCGGGCAATGGGGTGGTATTCCAGCGGCACCTCTGCCTGTATAAGGCTTTCGGCCACATCGGGGGAAATGCGGGTAACCAAAATATTTTCGGCCCCTTTGCACTGCAAAGCGCGCAGAATGCCCAAAATTTGCTCGATGGTTTTGTTCTGGCCAAAAATAACCTCGCCCACGCCCTGCCGCAGCGCCCGGTGGTAGTCTACCTTGGCATAGCCCAAATCTTCAAAAGGGGCGGTTTGCAGCCGCAGCAGGGCGGCTTCGGGGGCAAGCTCGCCCGCCTGCACCCGGCTTAAAAGCTGCAAAATTTTCTCCCGTTCCATTTCCTGTTCCATATTCTTCTCCTGTTTTGTGCCTGTTATCAGGGCAGGGTACTTGGCGGCTGTTTTTGCTTTGCGCAAACAGGGCTGCCTTTTTTCGCGGGTTTTGCTGCGTTTTTTTGGCAAAGAACCGCAAAAAAATGCCACGAAAGCACGCCCGCCCCGCTGGGTAGGCAACACCTTCATGGCATTTGGTTTCTTTTGTTGGTGGTACCAGCACGCACGCTACCGCGCCGCACCTTCATGGTGCGCATAAAAAAACGGCGGCTGGGCAGGCCGTAAAGCCTGTACACGCAAAAAGCCTTTGCGCAAACCGGCCTGTAGTTTATAGTATACCAAATGAACGGCGCCGCGTAAAGGGCCCCGGCCACCGAGATTTGTTTGTGCGCGGGGCTGCCCGCCGCACTGTTTTAAATGGCAATATCGCCAAACCCATTGGCGCCCTGCACGGCCATTTGCTGGTACCCGGCGGCCCGCAAGTTTTCCAGCGCCTTTTCAAACCCAAAATCCAGGTAATTTTTGTTGTGGCAGTCGCTGCTAATGGTTACACGGGCCCCTCTTTGTGCCATGTGGCGCAGCAGGAAGGGGGCGGGGTAAAACTCTTTCCGGTAGCCGCGGCACACCCCGCGGGTGTTCAGCTCTATCATGCCGCCATAGGGCTTTATTTCATCAATAATGGCGTCCAGCGCCTCCAGCGCCGCATTTTTGTAAGCAGGGGCCTCCTCCTCAAAAAACAGGTTGCCGGTATTGTGCTTTACAATTAAATCGTAGTGGCCCACAATGTCTGGTTTGTATTTTTTTACATTGGCATAGCTTGCGGCATAAAAGGCCTCTGCCATGGCAAGGCCATTGCCCCCGAAAATGTCGTTTTTTACCGAGGTTAAATGCTCCACCGTGCCGTCCACCGCCACGTATTGGCCCGCAGCATTGGGCAGGTAGTGTACCGAGCCAATGAGATAATCGTAATCGGCGCGGTTTACCGGGGCGTAATAGTCTTGCTCTACCCCGCACAAAATATTCATGCGGCCGGCGTACTGCTGCTTTAGTTCGGCAATTTCGGCCCGGTAGGCGGCTTCGTTGCTGATGCCGGGGCAGGTGGGGTCGAAGGGGGCCGGCGAATGGCCCGAGAACCCCAACGCCGTAAACCCCAGGCGAAAGGCCGCCCCGGCCATTTCGGCGGGGGTATCCAGCCCGTCGCACCAGGTGGTGTGGGTATGGGAATTGGCTGTAAGCTTCACTGCAGTGTCTCCTGTTTTACCTTGTGGTCTACCACATGGCGCGAGGCAAGCTCTTCCTCTACCTGCTGCACCGAAATGCCGCATTCCGCCATCAGCACCAGGATGTGGTAGCAAAGGTCGGAAATTTCAAACACCGTTTCACGGGCATCCCCCTTCATGGCGGCAATCACCACCTCGGTGCTTTCCTCCCCCACCTTTTTTAAAATTTTCTCCCGCCCTTTGCCAAAGAGATAGCTGGTGTAGCTGCCCTCCTGCGGGGTTTGCCTGCGGCCCTCTACGAGGGCATACAGAGCCCGCAGGGTAAATTTCTGCTTGGTTTCATCCTGGTACAGGGTTTCAAAAAAGCAGCTTTCGGCCCCAGTGTGGCAGGCGGGCCCCTCTTTTATAACCTGCACCACAAGGGCGTCGGCATCACAATCGGCCTTTACCGAAACCACATGCTGCACGTTGCCGCTGGTTTCGCCCTTGCGCCAAAGCTGCTGCCTGCTGCGGGAATAAAAGCAGGTGCGTTTTTCGGCCAGGGTAATGGCAAGGCTTTCGGTGTTCATGTAGGCCACCGTAAGCACCTCGCCGGTGGCAAAGTCTTGCACCACGGCGGGCACAAGGCCCTTTTCGTCAAAGCGAATCGCGCTGATTTCCATAAAAATCTCCTTCATAAGGGTTGTTGTTTTA
>JBKEBR010000468.1:0-3046 GCA_047973285.1 Oscillospiraceae bacterium
AACATCATCGAAGACAAAATTGTGGAGATGAGTATGCGGTTGTTTCTTTACATTTTACACGACGACAAGGTGCGCAAATTTCGCAAAATGCTTGCAATTGAACAGTACAGCAACAAAGAACTGGCCGCTCAGTACGCAAAGCAATATATCGACATGCCCGTTTCTTATCAAAGCGCCTCGTTTGGGCTGATGGTGGAAGCCGGGGCCGCTCTCCCTGAAAGCGCGCAGGTTATGGCGCTGCAATATTATGCCCCCGTATACCTTTACATAACCTTGTGCGACTGCCGGCCAAAACGGGAGGCAGAGGCAAAGCAGGCTTTGGAACAGCATTTCAGGCAGTTTATACGATTGTACGTCAAGAAAGGAGACTCTGCATCATGAGGGAGGCAAATCATAAAAAAAACGCAAGAATCGTTGGCATACTGTATATCCTTGGCACCGTTGCGGGAATAATAAGCGTCCCTTTTCTCAGCATACAAAACACACCGGATTACCTGACGGAAATTGGGAAAAACCCAATGCAATTGCAAACAGGCGCTTTATTATTGCTGGCCATGGGTTTTTCCCTTGCCCTTATTCCGGCTTTTGCCTTTCCCACCCTGAAAAAGTATAACGAACCCCTTGGCATCGCATATATTATATTCAGGGGTGCGCTGGAAACCGGCGCCATTGTTCTCCACGCCGTTTTTTTGCTTCTTTTATCCTCCTTGGGGGCCGGTTACGCGGCAGGTACGGTGCAAAGCCCCGGCACGCTGTATGCCCTGGGCGAGTTGCTGAAAAACGGGGCCGCCCTGCCCATAACCAAGTTTGCCTTTGAGCTGGGCGCCTTGCTTTTTTATACTGCCCTGTTTCAATACCGGCTTCTTCCCAAATGGATTTCACTGTGGGGAATACTTGCCATTCTGCTTCATATTGCCGCCGGCATTTTGGTATTGCTTGGGCTGCAAAAAGATATGGACACGGCAAGCCTTGTTATGAACCTGCCAATTGCGGTGCAAGAAATGGTGATGGCCGTGTGGCTGGTTGCCAAAGGCTTTAACACAGGGGAACAAAGCCCATGAAAGCAGGCAACCTGCTCAGGGGAGGCTGCCGGGCTTTTTCGGGTTGGTGCGGGGCACGCTTTTTCTTTCTTCGCGCCTCCTGTTTTTAGCACCCCCCGCATTGGTAATACAAAAAAACTTAAAAACCGGCTTTTTGCAGCCAATAAAAAATTTTGAAATGATGCTTTTGTAAAAATAAACCCTGCTGCCTGTTTTCAAAAAATGTCGAGGTGCTTTGTCAACCTCTCAAGCTTAGCCCCAGTTTTCAGGGTTTGGGGCGGCTTGCCCCAATAGGCAATTTTTAAGGTTTGCCATAGGGAAAATTTTAAAAATATGCACGCGTCAGTACACCTGCACCGCTTGCTGTTTACTGTTTGCTTTTTTAGCCGGAAGGCCAGAAATGCCCGTGAGAAACGCGTGAAAATGTACTTTAGTTTCCTTCTTGACAAGTGATCAGTTGTTCACTATAATATTGGTGAACAACTGATCACTATGTTTGTTGAGGGAGGTTATGATGCCAAAAAACGAAACACGGGATACAAAGGAAGCTATTTTGGCAGTTGCACTGAAACTGTTTTCCGAAAAAGGTTACGATGGGGTTGGCATCCGCGACATATCAAAAGAAATTGGAATACGGGAGAGCGCCCTTTACAAGCATTATAGCGGAAAGCAAGCCATTTTCGACTCAATTCTCAAAGACATTGAGCGCCGTTATCAAGAGGAAATTTCTGCGTATGCCCCCCCTGAAAGCATGGCCAATATTCTCTCGGAAGGAAATGACGGAAGAGAGGAATTGTTCCGTATCAGCGTTACAATGTTCCAGTTTTATCTCAAAACAGAGTATGGCTCGCAGCTGCGCAGAATGTTGACAATGGAACAGTACAGAACTTCGGAGGCGGGCAAATTTTTCCGGGAATTGATTATAGACAGGGGCCTTGGTTATATCTCTGGCGTATTTACTCATTTAATACATACCGGAGTTTATGCCGAGGCTGACCCAACGGTAATGGCCTTGCAGTTTTATTCGCCTTTGTACTTGCTGTTATCCAAATACGACAACCAGCCCGAAAAATATGAAGAAGCCTTGTCTTTTTTAGAAAAACATATTGCGACATTCAATAAAACCTATTTAAGGAGCAATAACCAATGAAAGGAATTGGGGTATTGGCGGCGGAGTGGCTTATAACCGGCCTGGTTGTTTATGCAGGGCTATCCGGCAAACAAATATTATTCATCAATGGGCCAAGGTCGGCTGTTATTACTTTGGGCGCAATCGGCTTTGCAATGTGCATGGTTATGCCAACAATCGGCAAATTTATCAGCAATGCACCTGCTCACCCGCTCACCATTATGGGCTACATCTTTGGGGCAACCGCACTATTTACAACGGCAACACAAATATTCAAATGGAAAGTCCCTATCCTTTATGACCCCAAAATTGCGCTTTTTGTAGTTGCCGGCTGCATTGCCATAAAGTCGATTATTGGCAGGTTTGCGCCATTAATAACCAAATAAATAGCTAAAAAGCGGCATTTTATAAATATTGAAGTGCGCTATCCTCCAAAATCAGGAATACAGAACAATTGAACACGCTGTCGCTAAACAATATATTCAAGGCATATCTTGGCATATTTTTACAGAAGGCAACAGTTTTGGTAATTGTGTTTACTTGCCGCAGCCCCTTACCCGGCGGCAAACCACAAAGGCAAAAGCCTTGCCGCCGGGCTTTATTTTGTAAAAGCAATATTGCTTAATGATATTTGTATAAAAAAGTTTGGAGAACAGCAGCAAGCGGTAATAAAAAAACGCAAGGAGAGCCCTGAACTATTCCAAAGGAAACGGACAGATAGAAAGAGCCCCTAGCGTAGAATAGCTACAGATTTCTTGGTCAGGCGAGTAAACACGCCTGAGTATTTTAATGCCATTCGTTCGTTGTTGTAATAATCCATGTAGTCATGGATGAGTTGTTTTGCCTGTAGAATCGTCTTTGGCCTGTAGAGATGAAT
>JBKEBR010000469.1:0-4866 GCA_047973285.1 Oscillospiraceae bacterium
GGCACAGTATTTTTGTGCAATTTGGGTGGTACCACGGTATTTTGCCGTCCCATACAGTTGTATGGGGCGGTTTTTGTTATTTATGGGCCCAAAGAGCATCTGCGAAAAAGAAAGGCGTTAAACGAATGAAAGAGCTTGAAAAAGTGTACAACCCGTCTGCGGTAGAGGAAAAAACCTACCAGTTCTGGATGGAGAACGGATATTTTAAAGGGGAGCGCACTCCGGGCAAAACCCCCTATACCATTGTAATGCCCCCGCCCAACATTACGGGGCAGCTGCACATGGGCCACGCCATGGACGAAACCTGGCAGGACATTTTAATTCGCTTTAAGCGTATGCAGGGCTATGCGGCCCTTTGGGTGCCGGGTACCGACCACGCCTCTATTGCCACCGAAGCCCGCATTGTGGCCGAAATGGCCAAAGAGGGAATTACCAAGCAAGACCTTGGCCGCGACGCCTTTTTGGAACGCGCCTGGGAATGGAAGGCCCAATACGGCGGGCGCATTGTGCAGCAGCTGAAAAAGCTGGGCGCCAGCTGCGACTGGAGCCGCGAGCGGTTTACCATGGACGAGGGCTGCAGCAAGGCCGTAAACCAGGTGTTCAAAACCCTGTACGATGAGGGCCTTTTGTACCGGGGCGAGCGCATTATCAACTGGTGCCCCCATTGCCTTACCTCTATTTCCGATGCAGAGGTAGAGTATGAAGAGCAGCAGGGTTCTTTTTGGCACATTCGCTACCCGGTAGAGGGAACAGACGAATTTGTAGAGCTTGCCACCACCCGCCCCGAAACCATGCTGGGCGATACCGCCGTGGCCGTAAACCCAAACGATGAGCGCTATACGCACCTGCACGGCAAAAACGTGGTGCTGCCGCTGGTGGGCCGGGTAATTCCGGTGGTGTGCGACGACTATGTGGATATAGAGTTTGGCACCGGGGTTGTAAAAATTACCCCCGCCCACGACCCCAACGACTTTGAGGTGGGCCGCCGCCACAACCTGCCGGTTATTAAAGTGATGACCGATGATGCCAATATCAACCAGGCGGGCGGCCGCTATGCCGGGCTGGACCGGTACGAAGCCCGCAAGGCCATTGTGAAGGACCTTGAAGAAGGCGGCTACCTTGCCGAAATAGTACCGCACGCCCACAATGTTGGCACCTGCTACCGCTGCGGCACCACCATTGAGCCCATGGTGTCGCTGCAATGGTTTGTAAAAATGGAGCCGCTGGCCGCCCCGGCCATTAAAGCGGTGGAGGACGGCGAAATTAAGTTTGTGCCCGAACGCTTTACCAAAACCTACCTGCACTGGATGCAGAACACCCGAGACTGGTGCGTTTCCCGCCAGCTGTGGTGGGGCCACCGCATTCCGGCCTGGTACTGCGACACCTGCGGCAAAATTACGGTAGACACCACCCAGCTCAAAGCCTGCGCCCATTGCGGCAGCAGCCATATTCACCAGGATGAAGACACGCTGGACACCTGGTTTTCCAGCGCTTTGTGGCCTTTTTCTACCCTTGGCTGGCCCGAAAAAACCGAGGACCTTGCCTTTTTTTACCCCACCAATACGCTGGTTACCGGGTACGACATCATTGGCTTTTGGGTAAGCCGCATGATCTTCTCCGGCCTGCATTTTACCGGCAAGGCGCCCTTTAATACGGTGCTCATTCACGGCCTTGTGCGCGATGCGCAGGGGCGCAAAATGTCTAAAAGCCTTGGCAACGGGGTAGACCCGCTGGATGTTATTGAAGAGTTTGGCACCGACGCCCTGCGGTATATGCTGGTAAGCGGTTCCACCCCCGGCAACGACATGCGCTACCTGGAAGAAAAGGTGCGCTCGGCCCGCAACTTCTCCAACAAGCTGTGGAACGCCGCCCGGTTTGTGCTTATGAACCTGCCGGAAGAGTTCGAGCCCGGCTTGCCGGAGGAAGGTAGGCTGGCCCTCAGCGACAAATGGGCGCTTTCGGTATACAACAGCCTTGTAAACGAGGTAACCGAAAACCTTGATAAGTTCGAGCTGGGCCTTGCCGCCCAAAAGGTATACGAGTTTATCTGGGATGTTCTGTGCGACTGGATCATCGAAATCAGCAAGCCGCGCTTTGCCGGGGCCGACGCCCAGGACGCCGACACGGCCCGCCGGGTACTGGTGTACCTGCTTTCGGGCGCGCTGAAGCTGCTGCACCCCTTTATGCCTTTTATTACCGAAGAGGTGTACCTTGCCCTGCCGGGCAGCGGCGAAACCATTATGCGGCAGCCTTGGCCGCAATACCGGCCAGAGCTTGCCTATACGGCCGAGCAGCAAAATTTTGGCGCGGTAATTGAACTTATTCGCGCTGTGCGTGCCGTGCGCGCCGACATGAGCGTGCACCCGGCCAAACGCACCAGCCTTATTATTGAAACGGCCAGGCCCGAGGCTTTCAAAGCGGGCGAAAATGTTCTTATCAAGCTGGCCATGGCCGAAACGGTGGAGTACCCGGCCCAGTTTGGCGGCGATGCCTCCGGCATGGTGCAGCTTGCCACCCCGGTGGCCCGCATCTTTATTCCCATGATGGAGCTGGTAGACAGGGAAAAGGAGCTGGAACGGCTGAACAAAGAAAAGCAGGCGGTGCTGGCCGATATGAAAAGCCTGTCGGGGCGGCTGGGCAACGAAGGCTTTGTACAAAAGGCGCCTGCCAATGTGGTGCAGGATATTCGGGATAAGCTGCAAAAGGCGCAGGAAAAAAGCGCCCGAATTGAGGAGAGCATTGCGGCGCTTGGGTAGGCCAAAAAGCTGCCGGGGAGAAGGTTCCCCCGGCAGCTTCTATATATAATAGGTAGAAAGCCGCCTTGTGTGGGCATGCAATGCCGCCGCCCGGCGGCAGGAGGAACCAATGAATTATACAAAAGCCGTGGAATGGGTACACTCGCTGGGGCGGCTTGCCCCGGCGGCAGGGCTTGCCAGAATGCGGCAGCTGATGGAGCTTTTGGGCAACCCGCAGCAAAGCCTTGCCTATGTTCATGTGGCGGGCACCAACGGCAAGGGCAGCATGGTTACCATGCTTTCCAGCATTCTTGCAAAAGCTGGGTACAGGGTGGGGGCCAACATCAGCCCGTACGTTCTCAATTTTCGCGAGCGCTTTATGGTGAACGGCCAAATGATAACCGAAGAGGAGTTTGCCGCCGTGGCCACCCAGGTAAAAGCGGCGGCCGAAGCCCTGAAGCAGCCAATTTTGGAATTTGAAGCGGTAACCGCCGCCGCCTTTTTGTATTTTAAACAGCAAAACTGCCACATAGTGTGCCTGGAAACCGGCCTTGGCGGGCGAATGGAGTCCACCAATATTGTTGAAAATACCCTTGTGGCCTGTATTGCCCGCATTGGGCTGGACCATATGGAGCTGCTGGGGAACACAATAGAGCAAATTGCCGCCGAAAAATGCGGCATTATGAAACCCGGCTGTACGGTGGTAAGCTACCCGGCCCAGCAGCCGGCGGCGGCGCGGCAAATTCAAAAGGCGGCGCGGCAAATGGGCTGCCCGTTGGTGGTGCCTGCGGTGCAAGCGCTGCAAGAGCTGCCTGGCGGGCCGTTTCAAAACAATGTGCGGTACAAAAGCCTTTCGCTGCAAATTCCTTTTGCGGGCCGCCACCAGGCGCTGAACGCTATGGTTGTGGCAGAAGCCGCCTTTGCGTTAGAAGAAAAGGGAGTTTCCATTTCTAATGAAGCAATTGAAGAGGGAATAGGGGCCGCCCGCTTTCCGGCCCGCATCGAAATCATCGGCAAAAACCCGCTGGTTATTCTGGACGGCGCCCACAATGCCGATTCCGCCGAGGTGCTGGCGGGCACGCTGGCGGCGCAGGGGGTTTGGGGGCTAACGGCGGTAATGGGCGTGTTAAAGGACAAGCAGCCTTTAGAAATGCTGCGGCTGCTGGCGCCGCACGTTGCCCGGTTGTACACCGTGCGGCCAAACCACCCGCGCGCGCTGGCGGCGGGCGAGTTGGCCCGGTTGGCACACCCTCTGGTGCCGCAGGCGGCGGCAGGCGGCAGCCTTGCCGAAGTGCTGGCAGAGGCAAAGCAAAATGGAGTGGGTGAAGGGCTGCTTGTTTGCGGCTCTTTGTACCTTGCCTCTGAAGCGCGGCCGCTGCTGCAACAACTGTTTGCGCCAGAGCCTTAATGGCACAGGGCTATAAAAGCGGGTAGGCGGCGGTTGCCTTTTTGGCATAAAAAGAGACTGCCTGCATGGTAAAAGCGGGTTGGCACTTTGGCAAACGGCACGCCGAAAAGAAGAAGACGAAAAAGTGATTGTTCCCTTGCCCGTTTACACACTATATATGGTGTGTAAAGCGGGCTTGAATACGCCTTGTGGTGGCACCCGGTGGGTGCGTAAATTCCAGGAAAAAAATTTTGGTTTTTTTGCGAAATTAGGGTTGACACCCCCAGGGGGATGTGTTAGTATAATTGAGCACCCCACGAGACGGGGCGCGCAAGACCAACGCAGGACCTTGAAAATTAAACAATATTGGAAGACTGAAAAGGACCCTTGGGGGTTACCTGAAAGGGTAATCCTGGTAGGAGAAATCCTATCGAAAAGAAATTCCTAAAGCAGTAATTCAAGACGCAGAAGTGTTCTGTTGACTGAAGCTGAAGGGAAGAACGATTTAGTTTGATTTAAAAGCGCCTTGGCGCTATTAAATACCATTAACTAAAGAGTTTGATCCTGGCTCAGGACGAACGCTGGCGGCGCGCCTAACACATGCAAGTCGAACGAAGTCAGCAAGTTGAAGCCTTCGGGTGGAAACGAGCGAAACTTAGTGGCGAACGGGTGAGTAACACGTGAATAACCTACCCTTGAGTGGGGGACAACATTTGGAAACAGATGCTAATACCGCATAAGACC
>JBKEBR010000470.1:0-3495 GCA_047973285.1 Oscillospiraceae bacterium
AGTGAAAAGTTGTGTGGCCGTGTACCTGCAAATTATACTAAAAAAGTGTACAAACGGGTGCCGGGCATGCAAACCAATTATGGAGGAGCTATATGTTTAACCAGGGCAGATGGAACGATGATATCAATGTGCGCGATTTTATTGTGCGCAATTATACCCCCTACGATGGAGACGAAAGCTTTTTAACCCCCACCGCCGCCCGCACGGAAAAGCTTTGGAACAAAACCAAAGAAGTTTTGCAGAAGGAGAGAGACGCCGGGGGTGTATTGGATATTGACACCCACACCATTTCCACTGTTGCGGCGCACGAGGCAGGCTATATAGAAAAGGACCTTGAAGTGATTGTGGGCCTGCAAACCGATGCCCCCCTGAAGCGGGCCATTATGCCGTTTGGGGGCATTCGCGTTGTAGAAGCCTCGCTGAAGGCGTACAACCGCGAGATGGACCCGGAAGTGGCCAATGTTTTTAAATACCGCAAAACCCACAACGACGGCGTATTCGACGCCTATACCGACGATATAAAGGCGGCCCGCCACAGCGGTATTATTACCGGCCTGCCCGATGCCTATGGCCGCGGGCGCATCATTGGCGACTACCGCCGCCTGCCGCTGTATGGGCTGGATTATTTGGTGCAAAAGAAAAAATAAGCAAAAAAGGAATATACCTTCTCTTCCATGGATGAAGAAGCCATTCGCAACAGGGAAGAGCTTTCCGAACAAATTCGCACAATGGAAGAACTGCGGCAAATGGCCGCCAAGTATGGCTTTGACATTTCAAAGCCCGCCGCCGACACAAAAGAAGCGGTTCAATGGCTGTATTTTGCTTATTTGGGAGCAGTAAAAGACCAAAATGGCGCAGCCATGAGCCTTGGGCGTGTTTCCACCTTTTTGGACATTTATGCTGAAAAAGACCTCAAAGAGGGCAAATATACCGAAGAAGAAATTCAGGAAATTTTTGACCAGTTTATTATTAAGCTGCGGCTTGTGCGGTTTTTGCGCACCCCGTCTTACGACCAGCTGTTTTCCGGCGACCCCACCTGGGTAACCGAATCCATTGGCGGCATGTGCGCCGACGGCCGGCACATGGTAACCAAATCCAGCTTCCGGTTTTTGCACTCGCTTACCAACCTTGGCCCGGCGCCTGAGCCCAACATGACCGTGCTGTGGAGCCCCCGCCTGCCGGAAAACTTTAAAAAGTTCTGTGCATGGCTTTCCTGCAAAACTTCTTCCATTCAATATGAAAATGATGATATAATGATGGAGAAATTTGGCGACGACTACGGCATTGCCTGCTGCGTTTCCCCCATGCGTATTGGCAAGCAAATGCAGTTCTTTGGCGCCCGCGCAAACCTTGCCAAGGCGCTGCTGTACGCCATTAACGGCGGCCGCGATGAAATTTCCGGCGCACAGGTTGGCCCGGCCATCAAACCCATTACCACCGAGTATCTTGATTATGATGAGGTGCGCGAGCGGTTTGCCCAAATTTGCGAATGGCTTGCAAACCTGTATATCAACACGCTGAACATTATTCATTTCATGCACGACAAATATTGCTACGAAAAGCTGCAAATGGCGCTGCATGACGAGGACATTCTTCGCACCATGGCCTGCGGTGTAGCCGGCCTTTCGGTGGTAACCGACAGCCTTTCGGCCATTAAGTATGCCAAGGTGAAGCCCATTCGCAATGAAGACGGCCTTGCGGTAGATTTTGAAATTGAGGGCGAGTACCCCGCTTTTGGCAACAACGACAAGCGGGCCGACGAGCTGGCACAGGACGTAATGCGCAAATTTATGACCCGCCTGCGCCGCCAGCGCACCTACCGCAATGCAAAGCAGACCATGTCTATTCTTACCATAACTTCTAATGTGGTATACGGCAAAAAAACCGGCACCACCCCCGACGGGCGTAAAAAAGGCGAGCCTTTTGCGCCGGGCGCAAACCCCATGCACGGAAGAGACACCCATGGGCCGGTGGCTTCGCTTGCTTCGGTGGCGTCTTTGCCGTTCAACTACAGCGAAGACGGCATTTCCTACACATTCTCCATTGTACCCGGGGCCTTGGGCAAGGATGAAGACCAGCGGGTTGTAAACCTTGTTGGCCTGCTGGACGGCTTTTTTGGCGAGCAGGGCCACCATGTGAATGTGAACGTAATTGAAAGGGAAGTGCTTTTGGACGCCATGGAGCACCCTGAATTGTACCCGCAGCTTACCATTCGTGTTTCCGGCTACGCGGTAAACTTTATCAAGCTTACCAAAGAGCAGCAGATTGATGTAATTAACCGTACATTCCACACCTTTATTTAGGAGCTGAGCCCATGCCCGAAAATGAGGCGGACCTTCGCAAGGTTGAAGGAGCCGTATACAGTATTGAAACCTTTGGTACGGTAGACGGCCCCGGCATACGGTATGTAATGTTTTTGCAGGGGTGCCCGCTGCGCTGCCTGTACTGCCACATCCCGGATTCGGTAACCACCCATTGGGGTACGATATGGACGGCTGGGCAGGCCGTGGATGTAAGTCTGCGCTACCGAACCTTTATAAAAAATGGGGGCGTTACCTTTTCGGGCGGCGAGCCGTTGATGCAGGCAAAATTTGTTGCCGCTGCCACCCGGCTGTTGAAAGCGCAGGGGCTGCATGTGGCCATTGATACGGCAGGGTGCATGCCGGTGCAGCAGGTGAAAGAGGCCATTGACCTTGCCGACCTTTTGCTGCTGGACATTAAGGCCTACGACCCGGATACGGCCAAAAGGCTTTCGGGGCAAAGCAGCCAAAGTTCTTTTGAAACACTGGACTACTGCGAGGCCACCGGCAAGCCGGTTTGGATACGCCATGTGCTGTTAAAGGGCTACACGTTAAACGACGGGCAGCTGCAGGCTTTGGCACACCGCTTAGCGGGCTATACCTGCGTAAAAATGGTAGAGCTGCTGCCTTTCCATAAGCTGGGCGAACCCAAATGGGAGCTGGCCGGCCGCGAATATACCCTGCAAAAGGTACCGGCCACCACCAAAGAAGAAACGGCGGCGGCAAAGGCAATTTTTGAGGCAGAGGGTTTGAAAGTGCAATAGCTGTAACCAACAGTAAAGGCAGGAAGCTGTACAGCTTCCTGCCTTTACTGTTGGCTGTGTGGGCCATCGGCGCTATGATATGAAAGGTTTGAATTGTGTTTTTTCCAAGAAAAGGAAGGGGAATTTTAGAAATCAGCATCTATGAGAAAGGTAATTTTTTACCTTTGATGATAAAATGTACGTAGTATGTTTTCTGTTATAGCGATATTTTTCTTGTGCTGCGCTTATTGATAATTAATATTTTCCAATAAAAAACACACCTTCCAATAAAGGAAGATGTGTTTTTTGGTACCGGTGGTCGGGGTCGAACCGACACGGTGTCGCCACCACGGGATTTTGAGTCCCGCACGTCTGCCAATTCCATCACACCGGCATATTTTAAGGGCAATCCAAATGGCTTGCTGTTTGGAAAGCTTTTTTATTATAATATA
>JBKEBR010000471.1:0-2264 GCA_047973285.1 Oscillospiraceae bacterium
CCTTCGTCCCTTTTGGGGCGGAGGTCTATTGTTTTTTACGGCATTGGTATGCATGGCCCGCCGGCAAAGCGCGCCGGCAGGCGCATAGAATAAAGGAGAAATGGCAGTATGGAATGGACCGGCTTGAACGAACTGAGAGAGAAGTTTTTGTCTTTTTTTGAAAGCAAGCAGCACCTGCGGCTGAAAAGCTTTCCGCTGGTGCCGGATGGAGACAAAAGCCTGCTGCTTATCAACAGCGGCATGGCCCCCATGAAAAAATGGTTTCTTGGCACCGAAGAACCCCCCAGCCACCGGGTGTGCACCTGCCAAAAATGCATTCGCACCCCCGACATTGAAAGCGTGGGCATTACCGCCCGCCACGGCACCTTTTTTGAAATGCTGGGCAATTTCAGCTTTCAAGACTATTTCAAGCGCGAGGCCATTCAGTGGGGCTGGGAATTTTTAACCTCGGAAGAGTGGCTGGCCATTCCCCCCGAAAAGCTGTACATTTCGGTGTACGAGCAGGACAACGAGGCCTGGTATATCTGGGTAAAAGAAATGGGAATTCCCGAAAGCCACATGGTGCGCTTTGGCAAGGAAGACAATTTTTGGGAGCACGGCAGCGGCCCCTGCGGCCCCTGCAGCGAAATTTATTTCGACCGCGGCGTGGAAGCGGGCTGCGGCAAGCCCGATTGCACCGTTGGCTGCGACTGCGACCGCTTTATGGAAGTGTGGAACCTTGTGTTCTCGGAATTCGATTCCGACGGAAACGGCCATTACGAAAAACTGGCCAACCCCAATATTGACACCGGCATGGGCCTTGAGCGCCTGGCCTGCGCCATGCAGGGGGCGGCCAACCTGTTTGAAACCGATACGGTGCGCAGCATTTTGCAGCATGTGGAGCGGCTTTCGGGCAAAACCTACGGGCAAGACAAAAAGAACGATATTTCTATTCGCGTTATTACCGACCACGTGCGTTCCACGGTGTTTATGGTGAGCGACGGCATTCTGCCCTCCAACGAGGGGCGGGGGTATGTGCTGCGCCGCCTTTTGCGCCGCGCCGCGCGCCATGGCCGCATGGTGGGCATTCAGGGGCCCTTTTTGGCCGAGCTTTGCGACACGGTTATTGAGCAGAACAAGGGCGCCTACCCCGAGCTTGCCGAAAACGCCGGTTATATCAAAAAAAACATTTCCGCCGAGGAAACCCGTTTTGCCAGAACCATTGACGCGGGCCTTTTCCGCCTGAACGAGCTGCTGGACGGCATTTCCGCTGCGGCGGCCCAGGGAAAAGAAAAAATTCTTTCCGGCCTCGAGGCCTTTCGCCTCAATGATACCTTTGGCTTTCCGCTGGATTTGACCCGCGAAATTGCCGAAGAGGCGGGCATTCATGTGGATATTGAAAACTTCAAAAAAGAGCTGCAAAAGCAGCGTGAAAAAGCCCGGAAGGACCGCCTTTCCCGTGACATTCAGGGCTGGGAGGCCGACCTGATTGCCCCGGTGGAGGCCCCGGCCACAGAGTTTTTGGGCTACGAGACGCTGACTGCTAAGGGCGCCGTGGTGGCCCTCTCCGACGGGGAAGAACTGGCGGAGGATGTTTCGGTGGACGACGGCGAAAAAGAGGGCGTGCTGCTGGTGCTGGACAAAACCCCCTTCTATGCCGAAAGCGGCGGCCAGGTGGCCGACACCGGCACCCTTTCGGGCGATGGGGTGGTGCTGCGGGTACATTCGGTTAAAAAAACCAGCAAGGGTTATTTTGTGCATGCCTGTACCCTGCAAAAGGGCACCGTTCATGTGGGGGCAACCCTGCTTGCCGAGGTAGACGCCGAGCGCCGCCACGCCATTATGCGCAACCACACCAGCGCCCACCTTTTACAGCGCGCCCTGCGCGAGGTGCTGGGCGAGCATGTGCACCAGGCCGGCAGCTATGTGGATGATGAGCGGGTGCGGTTTGACTTTACCCATTTTTCCGCTATGACGGCGGAGGAAATTGCCGCTACCGAGGCCCTTGTAAATCAAAAAATATTCGAGGCCCTGCCTGTAACCGTACAGAACCTGCCCATTAACGAGGCGAAAAAAATGGGGGCGCTTGCCCTGTTTGGGGAAAAATACGGCGATGTGGTGCGGGTAATTGACGTGAGCGGCTGGTCTACCGAATTTTGCGGCGGTACCCATGTTTCCAACACCGCCCAGCTGGGCAGCTTTAAAATTCTGACAGAGTCTTCGGTGGCGGCGGGCGTGCGCCGCATTGAGGGCACCACCGGCTACGGCGTGCTGCGCCTGCTGGA
>JBKEBR010000472.1:0-3890 GCA_047973285.1 Oscillospiraceae bacterium
ACAGAATATTGTGACACAAAAAATCCACCCTTCAAATGCTGAATTTTATCACATATTTTATATATTATACATGTTTTTGCGACCAATATCAAATTCAAAAAAGCCCATTATATCGAAATATTTTTTATTCTCTTCCAAAAAACACGGTCAAATGATATAATTGTGAAAAAAGCAGGGAGAAACAGAAAAATGCGTATAGCAATTTTTGCAGAAACCTACTACCCATTTATCAGCGGGGTGGTAACCCATATACAAACGTTAAAAGAGGGGCTGGAGGCAGAAGGCCACGAGGTGCTTATTGTAACCCTTAACCCCAAAAGCTACCGCCACTATGTAAAAGACGGGGTTTTATACTGCCCCGCCATTACCCTGAAAAAGATATACGGCTATGGCATAGCAAACCCGGTAAACCTGAAACGTCTGGAAATTGTAAGAAAGTTCAAGCCCGATATTATTCACCTGCATACCGAGTTCAGCATGGGCATTTTTGCGCTGTTTGCGGCCAAACAACTGAAACTGCCGGTGGTATATACCCTGCACACCATGTACGACGATTATGTGTTTTACCTCTTCCCCAATAAAAAAATAAGCGATATGGCAAAACCGGCGGCCCACGCGTTTATTAAAAAAGTGGCAGACAAGGCAACCGAAATTATAGGCCCTTCCAAAAAAGTGGCGGAATACCTGCAACGCTGCGGCGTAACCCAGCCGGTGCATGTAATTCCCAATACGGTAGACACCAGCTCTTTTATGAAAAAAAACGTAAACAAAACCGACGTGGAGACCATAAAAGAAAAGCTTGGCATTGCCCCCGAAGATGTTGCGCTTTGCTTTGTTGGCCGCCTTGGGAAAGAAAAAAGCCTGGATGTGCTGATTGATTATTTTGCCGCCGCCGTAAAAGGCAACAAAAAATTCAAGCTGTTTATTATTGGGGACGGCCCCGAAAAACAAACCCTGGAGGAGCAGGTACGGGCGCTGCAAGTGGAAGATCAGGTAAAGCTTTTGGGCCGCATTGAGCACGAAGTGCTGCCCGCCTATTACCACGCCTTCAACCTTTTCAGCACCGCCTCTCTCAGCGAAATGAATTCCATTTCGCTGCTGGAAGCCACCGCCAGCGGCCTGTTTGCGGTAAACCGGCTTGACTGTGAAAACCTGGACCAAATTGTTTCCGGCAAAAACGGCGAGGTCTTTACCTCCTCCAAGGAATATGCCGAGACCCTTGCGTGGTACGCCGCCTTGCCGTTGCAGGAAAAGCAAGCCCTGCGCAAATCGGTTTCAGAATATGCCAACCGCTATGGGCGCCGGGAATTCACCCTTACCGTTCTTGATGTTTACGAAGAGGCCATTCGAAAATACAAAAAATAGCAGCTTCCTGCTTCCTATTGTTATAAATTGTTATAAACAAAAAGCTTTGCAGCTATCCTCCTTTGGGGCGGATAGCTGCAAAGCTTTTTTGTAATTTACCCCCGCATTTTATGCAGGGGCACAGCATTTTGTTTTTAAAAAATGGCATGTCCGTTTAAATTCAAAAATACCCCTGCGCGCAACACGGCACAGCGCTGCACCTGTCGAAAGCACCTGCGCGCAGGCCCGAATTCCCCTTTTTTCGCCTTCCGTTGTAACACCCCGCAAACTATAATAAGGCAAAAGAAAACGGCCTAAAACTATTTCCCCCCATTTTCCTTTACACGGTTTAACACAACCTCATACCCGCCGCTGCCATATTGAATGCATCGGTTGATGCGGCTGATGGTTGCCGTGCTTATTTCCACCTTTTTCACAATTTGCTCGTAGGTATTGCAGTCTAAAAGCATGCGGGCGGCCAGAACCCGCTGGGTCATGTCTGCAAGCTCTTTCATGGTGCACAAGTCTTCAAAAAAATTATAGCATTCTTCAATGGTTTCCAGGCTCAGAATGGCCTTGAAAAGCTCATCCGTTTCTTTATCATGTTTAAAAGAAGTATCAGGCATTACAATCCCCCACATAAATTCATATTTACAAAGCAATTGCCCTTTATACTTTTACACTTTAGCACATTAGAGAGAAAAAAGCAAAAAAAATGCAGCCATGCGGCTGCATTTTAAAAATTTATTTTACCATACCAGCAATTTCGGCCGCAAAATCCTCGCTACGTTTTTCAAGGCCTTCGCCCATTTCAAAATGGACAAACCCAACAATTTTAATGTCGCCGCCAAGCTCTTTCGCAACGTTTTCGGTGTATTTGGCAACGGTGAAATCGGGGTCTTTTACAAACTTCTGATCTACAAGGCAGTTTGTCTCATAAAATTTGTTGATGCGCCCCGCCACCATTTTTTCTGCAATTGCCTCGGGCTTGCCTTCGTTCACCGCCTGGGCTTTCAGAATTTCTCTTTCCTTGTCCAAAACCTCGGCTGGAACCTCGCTCCGGTCCAGGTAAGAGGGGTTTTCGGCTGCAATGTGCATGGCAATGTCTTTGCCATAGGTGGCAAATTCCGGCTTTGCGGCAATGTCCTCGGTGGTTTCAAACTCAACCAAAACACCGTGGCTGCCGCCGGCATGCACATAAGAGCTGCTAATGCCCTCAACGCGGGCAAACCGGCGAATTTTAAGGTTTTCTCCAATCACCAAAATCTTTTCACGAAGCTCGTCGGCAACAGTGCCCGCGCCCATTTTGGCCTCCAGTAAGGCGTCCAAATCGGCGGGGTTTTGCTCCATAACAACATCGGCAAGGTCTTTAACAAAATTCTGGAACCCTTCGTTTTTCGCTACAAAGTCGGTTTCCGAGTTTACCTCAATAACGGCGCCCACTTTTTTGCCAATATTCGAAACAGCAAGCACAACGCCCTCAGAGGCAATGCGCCCGGCTTTTTTATTGGCGGCAGCAAGGCCTTTTTCACGCAAAATTTCCGCCGCTTTTTCCATATCGCCATTGGCTTCGGTTAAAGCGTTTTTGCAGTCCATCATTCCAACACCGGTGCGCTCACGCAGGTTTTTCACATCCTGTGCAGTAAATGCCATCCGTATTCCTCATTTCCAATTTATAATAGTGTACAGCCTTATGCCTCGGCAGCTTTGGCCACTTCGGCTTCGGCGGGTTCGGCTTCTTCCATCTGCTCGCCCTGGCGGCCTTCCAAAACGGCATCGGCCATTGCGCCGGCAATCAGGCGAACCGCACGAATGGCGTCGTCGTTGCCCGGAATTACGTAATCAATTTCATCAGGGTCGCAGTTTGTATCAACAATAGAAACAATCGGAATATGCAGCTTGCGGGCTTCGGCCACTGCAATGCGCTCCTTGCGGGGGTCTACAATGAACATGGCTTTGGGCAGCCGGTCCATGTTTTTAACACCGCCAAGGAATTTTTCCAGTTTTTCAATTTCAAGCTCCAGCTTGATAACTTCTTTTTTGGGAAGCAGCTCAAAAGTGCCGTCTTCGCTCATTTTTCTCAGCTGTTCCAAACGGTCGATGCGGCGGCGAATGGTGCGGAAATTGGTAAGCATACCGCCCAGCCAACGCGCGTTTACGTAAGGCATGCCGCAGCGCTCTGCTTCATCACGAATCGACTCTTGTGCTTGTTTTTTGGTGCCAACAAACAGAACCATACAGCCATCGGTGGAAATGTCGCGTACAAAATTGTAGGCTTCATCCAGTTTTTTAACGGTTTTCTGCAGGTCGATGATGTAAATGCCATTGCGTTCAGTGAAGATGTACCGCGCCATTTTCGGGTTCCATCTTCTGGTTTGGTGCCCAAAGTGAACACCTGCTTCAAGTAATTGTTTCATAGAAACTACTGCCATTTTACTACCTCCAAAATTTGTTTTTACCCTCCGCACTGCCGAAAAGGCTTTTCCACTCAACACCATAATTGCTGGAATTGAGCACACGGAAAACAAGCAATGCGTGCGTATTGC
>JBKEBR010000473.1:0-3226 GCA_047973285.1 Oscillospiraceae bacterium
ACCGATAACTTTGCCGCCATGGAAAAGCTGGTGCGCCACCTTGCCGCCGCCCATTGCCGCAGCATTGGCCTTGTGGGAATTGATGAGGTGGACGCAACCTCTTTGAAAGAGCGGCGCCGTGGCTTTTATGAAACGGTAAAGGCGCTTGGGCTTTCGGTTTGTGAGGAATGCCGCCTGCCGGTGTATGCGGAAAATGCGACCGACAGCGGCCTTAAGCCGGAGGTAATGAAGCACCTTACCACCTATTTTACCCGCAATGGGGAAAAGCTGGACGCGGTGATTTGCTCGGAATACGGGGTTGTGCGGGAAACGGTGCATGTGCTTGAAAAGCTGGGCATTCGCCTGCACCAGGATATACAGCTCTGCTGTATAGACGAAGATTACCTTGCCCCCGGCGGTTTTAGCTTTACCCACATGAAGCAGGACGAAGAAAAAATTGGGGAGCATGCCTTTGCTTTGCTGCAAAAAAAGATGGAACGCGAGCCGCTGCAGGGCGAAGATTATTTGATACCGGCTATTTTCAGGGAAAGGCAGCCGCTGTAGTGCTGTTTTCTCTTGTTTACAGGGGCCCTTTGAATGGGGCTCTTTCGCAATATACTTTTTATACACCAAGGCGGTTATTCTATGGATAAATTGAAAACGGCTGCCCTTCGGCAGCCTGAACTTTTTGTGTTTACAGACGGAGCAAGCACCTATTATGGCCCCGACCAGGAGTGGTACCCCGAAAAGTGGCAGCAGCAGGCGGGCTGCGGGCCTACGGTATGCTCTCAGCTTGTGTGGTACCTTTCCAAGGCGGCCGTGGGCGGGCAGGGGCTTTGGCCTGCGGCGGGGCAAACAAAAGAGGAATTTCTTCCCCTTATGCTGGAGGTGTGGAACTACGTAACCCCCGGCATGCAGGGCACCAATACCACCGGGCTTTTTTCCGGCGGCGCGGTTAACTATGCAAAGGCCAGAGGGGTTTCGCTTGCCCCCCGTGTGTTTGAGGTGGGCAACATAATTTCCCAAAGAAGCCTGCCCGGCATGGTGGATTTTTTGGTGGGCGAGCTTGCCGACAATGTGCCAGTGGCTTTTATGAACCTTTCCAACGGAAAGGAAGACCAGCTTGAAAGCTGGCACTGGGTAAACCTGATTTCCTTTAACCCCCAAACGATGGTGGCACAAAGCTACGACAATGGGCAAAAGCTGGAAATTAACATGAAAAACTGGCTTGGCACAAGCCTTTTGGGCGGCGGGCTGGTAAGCCTGCGGGTGGTGTAGTGCCGCCCCGCGGCGCACAGGGTTTGTAAAGAATAGAAAAAGAGGATTGCAAGGTGCATTGCAATCCTCTTTTTCGGTAGATGATGAACGGGAAAGAGTAAAGTTTCTGTTGGGGGTTCAATCCTCTTCTTTGCTGTCGTCTTTGGGAACAATGATATTCAAGAGGAAAGCAACCAGAAAGGCCAGAACAATGGGAGATTTGCCTATGATGTTCTGTACCTGCTCGGGGAAGGCCTGCAAAGAGGTGGGAACGCTGCTGATGCCAACCGCCAGCGCCAGTGCAATACCCACAATCATTTTATTGCGGTAGTTCAGCGGCTGCTGGGAAATAAGCTGAATGCCCGACATGGTAATGGCCGCAAACACCGTAACGGTTGCGCCGCCCAAAACAGGGTAGGGAATGGTGGTCATTACCGCGCCAAAAATGGGGAAGAAGCCGGCCGCTATCATAATGCCGCCCACAATTAAAAACACGCGCTTTGCAACCACCTTGGTGGTAACAATAAGGCCCACGTTCTGGCTGTAGGGGTCGGTGGGCAGGCCGCCCATGCAGGCGCCCAGCATGCCGCAAATGCCCTGGCCTTTAATGGCGCCGCCAATTTCCTTGTCGGTGGCTTCGCGGCCAAAGGCGCCAATGGCGGTGGAAGAAACGTCGCCAATGGTTTGCACCGCCTGCACAATGTACATTAAAATCATGGAAATAATGGCCGATACATGGAATTCGGGCACCCAGTAGAAAAATTTGGGGAACATGAACCAGGAGGCGTTTTTGACGTTTTCAAAGCTGATCATGCCGCCCCAAATAAGGGCAATTACATACCCAACGGCAATGCCAATCAGCATACCCGAAACCTTGAGGTAGCCCTTGCCAAACAAATTGCAGGCCAGGGTTATGGCCAAAACCACCAGGGCGATAACCCAGTATTTGGGGGTGCCAAAGCTTTCTGCCGTGGCGCTGCCGCCGGCCATATAGGTAATGGCGGTGGTGTACAGCGAAAGCCCAATGCTTAAAACCACGGTGCCGCATACGATAGGCGGGAAAAATTTGCGTATTTTACCAATAAACATGCCAATAAAAATAGAGGCAAAGGCGCCCACCAGCTGCGCGCCAAAAATGGCCCGTATGCCGTATGCAAGCCCAATGGAAGAAAGAATGGGCATGTAGGCGAAGGCAACCCCCATCACGTTGGGCAGGTTCATGCCAAAACCCAAAACGGGGAAAAGCTGAATAAGCGTTGTAATACCGCCAATCAGCATAGCTGCCTGCATCAGAATAATTTTTTCTTCTTCCGGCAGGCCCAAAAGCTGTGCAATTAAAATAGGGGGGGTAATGTTGCCCACAAGCATTGCCAAAACGTGCTGCATTGCCTGTGGTATGGCAGCGCCCCAGCGGGGCTTTCCGTTCAATTCAAACAATGCCGCATCTGCCTTGGAAACTGTTCTTTTCTCCATAATTCACTCTTGCCTTTCCAATAATATATCCGGCCACCAATATAGGGCCAGAAAGGATACCCAAAGCCGCCAAAAAAGCAGTACTATAGAAGAGCGGTGCAAAACAAAACACAGCGGGAAAAATAAGAACCGGCCAAGCCGTACAAATATGTAAACTCCAGAAGCAAATGTTTGTGTTTGCTTCAAAAACATTCTAGCATGGGCAGGTGGGTTTAGCAATGGAATTATTATAAAAACTTTTTTATAAACTAAAAATTTTTTAGTTTATTTTTGTGCACAATATACAATTCCCTTGGCGGCTTTTCTGAAATTTTTTTATTCATTTCGAATTTCCACTAAAACGGGGCAAATTGCACAATTTTCAAACATTGTTTTTGTGATTCCGGTACAAAAACAAGCCGCTGTGCCCGCCTGCTGCTTCAAGCTGCCTATTTGGCCCAATTTGCCCCGTTGCCCGGGCTGCCGTTCATTCATCCACAATGGGCCGTCAAATTGCAATTTCTGACAAATATGTTAA
>JBKEBR010000474.1:0-1713 GCA_047973285.1 Oscillospiraceae bacterium
ATGAAACCGCCGCCTCTATTACCATACAAAGCACCGATACGTTCTGGACGAACCATGGGTATAGCCAAAATGCGGTTTGCACCTTCACCATAACGGTGAGCAGCAGCCCGGCCCCCGGCGGAGAAACCCCCGGCGAGGGCGGTACCCCGGCCCCGGGCGAGGGCGGTACCCCGGCGCCTGCGGGGGGCGAAAGCAACTTTTGGCTTGGTGTGCACGCCCAACTGAAGGCCCAGGGCAACAAAGCCAAGCTAACCGTAACGGCCGATGGCGAAAGCTTTGTGCCCTACTATATTGTGAATTTAATGGTGGGCTCCCGCCGCACCCTTACCATTCAAACAGGGCTGGACACCATTGTGCTAACCGGTGCGCTTGCCAGCAAAACCATGGCAGATGGCCAAAGCTACAGCTTTGAGCATGTGGCGGCCATGCTTACCCCTACAGAGAACAGCCGGGGCGGCTACACCTACCGGTAAACGGCGGCCCGCCAGGGCTGTAAGGGTGGGCCGTTTGCGGCTGTGGGCAGGCCTCTGCATGATACGGGCGGTTTGTGAAAACACCTGCGCAGGCCGCTGGAAAATGGGGCGGCCCGCCGGGAATAATAAAAGCGCACCGTTTTACCACGCTTGCTGGCGGGGTAGCGGTGCGTTTTTGCATACCGCCAAAGCGGAAAGGCTGCGGCGAAACAGGCGGGTAAAGCTTGCCCCGGTGGTTCGGCGCGCTATCGAGCGCCGTGCGCTGGGAGGGGAAAAGGCACCGCTGTTTTCGGCGGGCGGCTACAGCCCAGTGGTTTGCAGGGAAAAGCTGTATTCGGCGCCCGCCGGGGCGGGCGGGGCACCGGGCAGCAGCGCCACGGTTACGGCGGCCCCGGCGTGTTGCAGGGCAAGGGCGGCGTGGCAGGCGGCAATGCCCATATCCACAAAGGAAAAGGAGCCAAGCAGCTTTTGGGCAAGGGCGCCGGGCTTGCGGCGGTAAAAATGCAGCAGGCCGGGCTGCACCACAAACCGCCAGGGCTGGCCGTTGGCGGCGCTGGGGGCCAGGCGGGCGGCGTTCAGCACTTCGGCCAGGGGGCCGGGGTTTGCCGTAAGCCGTGAAAGGGGCAGGCGGTTGAACTGGCTTTCGGCGGTGCGCAGGGCCGGGCCGTTTGGCACCCCAAAGCGCAGGCAAATGGTGTAGGAAAGCGGGGCGAAATTGGCCTTTTCCTCTTTGGGGGCACGGCCCATACCGTACCACACCGCCCCAAAGCCCTGGCTTTGCAGGTACAAATCGGCCTGTTGCAGCATAAAGCCCAGGTTGGCGTTGCCCTGGGCGCTGCCGTTTGTGCAGCCGCACAGGCGGTATTCCCCATTTTTGCCGGGCACCACGGCGCAGCGGAAGGGCTGGCCTTCAAACAGCGGCGCCAGGGTGGTTAAAAACTGTTGCAGCCCGGCCAGGGCCTTCGGGCCAACCGGCTCGTGCAAAAAGCTGCGGGTGGATTTGCGGGCAAAAATAAGGGGATACAGGCTTTTGTTGAGTGTTTGCACAAAAATTCTCCTCACAGGGGTTTGGTGGGCGGCGCCAAAGGGCGGCCTGCCGCTCAAAAGGGGGCCGGTGCGGCGGGCTGCGCCTATAAGGGGCGGGGCGGCTGGCATAAGCCGCGGGGCGGCGCCGGTTGCCGGGGCAGGGGCGAAGCAGGGCAAGGCAAGGTAAGGCAAAGCAAAAACAAAGGCAGTAAAA
>JBKEBR010000475.1:0-6706 GCA_047973285.1 Oscillospiraceae bacterium
GCCTGCCGGCTGCCTGCCGACGGCGCCGAAACGCCGGAAGAGGCGCGGCAACCCGAGGTATAACCCCGCCGGCGCTTTTGCAGCCCGGCGCAGAAAACACCTGCGCCTGTCGCTTTGTTTTGCAGGGCCGGCATTTAAAAACCAAAACCGCCCGCCCCGTGTGGATGGGCAGCCCAAAAGAAAAAGAACGGCCGGTTCACCGGCCGTTCTTTTTCTTTTGGCAGTAATAAGCGGGTAAATAAAATTACAACAGGCGCCACCAACTTAAACGCTGGTTGCGCTTGTTACGATAGATAGAAGAAGCAAAAAGCCGCCTGGCGGCACAACCTTCCGCCGGCCTTGGCACACAGGGCCGGGGTTGCAAAGCGGCGGGCACCGGGGAAGCCCCCCGGGAAAGGCGCATGTGAGGGCCAGCCTCACTCACCGCCCTTAAAGCGGCGGCGCTTGGCCGCCTAACCCACAAAATTGCGTGTAAGCTTCTCCCCCCGCTCGCGGTACAGGCGAATTTGCTTTGGGCAGCGAACCCAATCGTCGAACCAGGCGCAGGCGGCGCACTGGTAACAGGCCTTAAAGGCGGGGTTTTCCGCAGCTTTTTCGAGAAAATTTTCATCCGCCAGAAACGGGCGGCCAAAGGCGATAAAATCGCCGGCACCGGCCGCAAGCAGGGCCTCGCCCCGTTCCAGCGTCCATATTTCATCCACCAGCACCATGGGAATGTTGATGTTTTTGCGCACCTCGGCCCCGGTGTACACAACGTCGTTGTAGGGGAAGGCGGGGGGCGAAATAAGCTTGTCCCGGCTGGAGCCGGGGTAACAAATTACCGGCGCATATTTTTCGGGCATTACACGGTCTTGTTCCCGTATTCCGTACGAAACGTGCAGCAGGTCGGCCCCGGCGGCTTCAAGGGCCTGCGCGGTTGCAATGTCGGTTGCAAGGTCTGCGTTCCACCCCATTCGGTAAGAGACAACAAAGCTGTCCCCCGCCTCCGCCTTAATTCTTTTGATGATATTTGAGGCAAGCCGCAGGCGCCCGGGCAGGCTGCCGCCGTATTCGTCGGTGCGGGTATTGGTGATGGGGGAACTGAACAAATTCAAAAAAAACATATTCGCGCCGTGAATTTCCACCCCGTCGCAGCCCGCCTTTTTTGCTAGGGACGCGCTGTACACAAATTCGTTTTCAATTGTTTGCAGCTCTTCCCGGCTCCAGTGGGCAATTGTTTCGTGGCGGTGGTGCCCCTTGGAGGGGTAGCCAAGCTGCGCAAAAATTTTGGTGCCGTTGGCATGGCACATTGCCGCCAGGCGGGCAAGGTCTGGCGTATGGCTTTCTTTGTTCAGCCCATAGCCGCCCATCATGGCTTTGCCGGAGGTTACCGAAAAGCTGTGGGTAATAACAAGGCCCAGCGGCCCGTGAATTCTTTTGGCATAGTACGCCAGAATATTTTCCCCCAGGGTGGTGTCCTCGCCGCCCGGCACGCCAAACGGCACCATGGGCGGCATAACAATGCGGCTTTTAAAGGCCAGGTTTTTTACTTTTACCGGTTCATACAGTTTCATGGCTTTCCTCCCAAAATGCCCGAATGCAAACCATACACACCGCCAAAGGCATTTACAGCCATTGCCTTCGGGCGGGGCTTTGCGAATTTACCTATTAGAATAAAGCACAAAAAAATCCCTGTCAATAAATCTTACTAAATATATAGGAAAACTTATTTTTTTATTGACTTCTTGGGTTTTCAATAGTATAATCCAATTCACATACAATAAACATATGTTTTCTATGTGTTTACCCATCACCCATCATTTGCGGAGGCATACCATGAAAAAAAAGCTATCGGCCAAATTGTTTACTCCCCTGCTTTCGGCAGGGTTAGCCCTTGTACTTACCGCCTGCGGCAGCGCCGCGGCAGCCAGCTCGGCGGCGGCCCAAAGCACCGGCCAGCCTGAAAGTGCCGGAGAAGCCGCAGTAACCACAATTACCTTTGGCTACAGAAACACCGGCGCCTGGCCCGTATACGGCCAGGACGACAACGGCGAGCCCACCGGGTACGACATTGAGGTTTTGCGCCTGGTGGACGAAGCCCTGCCGGGCTACGAGTTTGAATATGTGGGCACCTCTTACGAAGACGTGTATGTTGGCATTGAGGCGGGCAACTTTGACGGCGCCCTTACCAACGCCTTCTGGACGGAAGAGCGCGCCAAAAAATACCTGATTCCCGAAGAGAACATTGGCGCTTCGGTGCTGATTCTGGGTGTACGCAACGAAAACGCCGACATTAAAAACCTGGCCGACCTTTCGGCCTCCGGCCTGAAGCTGGCCCCCATTTTGGCCGGCAACGGCATGTACTACGTTGTAAAAAGCTACAACGAGAGCAACCCGAACCAGCAGGTGGAAATAACCACAACCGATAACGCCACCTTTGTGGCCGGCTCGGTAGAAGAGCTGGCGGCCGGGCGCTACGATGCCATTATTGATACCAAGCCCCAGTGGGAAGCCAACTTTACTGCCGAGGACGGCGTAAACCACACCTTCTTCGACCAGGTTTCCTACAGCGAATTTGACCTTGCGCTTACCTACCCCCTGTTCAACCAAAGCGTTGGCGAAGATTTTGTGAAGGAATTCAGCGATGCGCTGAAAAGTGTAAAAGACAGCGGCAAGGCCTCGGAGCTTTCCATAGAATTTTTGGGATACGATATTTTCAACTACGAATTCAAATAAATTCCTTTGCAGAAAAACCTGCGCTTGCACCGCAGCCCGCCGCAGCAAAACAGCTTTGCCGCCATGAAGGGGTTCTTTCAGGCGGCAAAGTTTTTCCTATACGGGAGGTTGTAACTTGAGACCCTTTGCCATAGAAAAAATTCCCGAATTTTTTATGAAAATTCTGCCCCATATTTCGGTTACCCTGGAATATGTTGTTCTGGCTTTTTTGTTCGGGCTGTTTTCCGGCACGCTGGTGGCCCTTGCCAAAATAAGCCGGAACGCCGTTTTGCGCGGCATTGCCTACGGCTATACCACCGTAATGCGGTGTACCCCCTCTATTGTGCTGCTGTTTTTGGTGTATTATGGCTTGCCCCGGCTGCTGGAGGCCGTTACCGGCATTAAGCTGGACTCGACGGAAAAGGTGAAATTCATTGTAATTACCCTTTCCATGTTCTGCACCGCTTCCCTTTCCGAGGTCATTCGCTCCGCCTATGAATCGCTCGACAAAAGCCAAATGGAGGCGGCCGCCAGCGTGGGCCTTACACGGCCGCAGGCTTTTTTCCATATATTGCTGCCCCAAATGCTGTATTCCGCCGTTCCCAACCTGTGCAACACCCTGCTTATTTTGCTGAAAGAGGGCTCGCTGGCGTACACCATTGGCCTGTTCGACCTTTTGGGGCAGGCGAACTACATTATTGGCCTGAACATGGGCGCCTATGTAATAGAGGTGTACGTAGCGCTGATTCTTATTTACTGGCCGCTGGCCATTTTAATTGGCGCGCTTGCCAAGCGGCTTGAAAAAAGGCTGGACTACAACACCCGCCAGTACAAGCCCGCAAAAAGGAGGGTGGCCCATGGCAATTGACTGGACCTTTATCGGCAACACCCTGCTGCTTACGGCGGCCGGTATACCCGTTACCCTGAAGCTTACCGTTGTTTCGCTGCTGGTAGCCACCCCGCTGGCCTTTTTTATGGCAATTGTAAACCTGAACCCCAAGCGCCTGCTCAGCAAAATTTTCAGGGTATACATCTCTTTTGTGCGCTCTGTGCCCCTTTTGGTGATTATTTTTCTTTTGTATTACATTTTGCCCCTGTTTTTGGCCGACGTGATAAAAAGGCTTGGCCTTGGGCTGGACATTTACGCCATGAGCGACATTGTATACGGCTACATTGTGTTCACCTTCGTTACCATTCCCACCTTGTCGGAGGTGTTTCGCTCGGGCCTGCTCACCGTGCCCAAAACCCAGCTGGAGGCGGCGCAAAGCGTTGGGATGACCCCCTTTCAGGCCTATACCCGCATTATTATTCCCCAGGCGGTGGACGCCTCGCTGCCGGTGCTTTGCACAACGGTTACCAACCTTGTAAAAATGACCTCGCTGGCCTTTTTCATGTCTATTAAAGAAATTACCGGCACGGCGCGGGTTGCCGCGGCAGACAGCATACGGTACATAGAATCTTACATTGTAATTTTCATTATCTACCTTGTTTTGTGCATGGCCATAGAGCAGCTGTTCCGGCTGTTCGAGCGCCGCAGCCGCCACTATTTGGTAAAAACCTGAAAACGCCAAAGGAGGGAAAACCATTGGTACAAATTGAAAACATTCACAAAACCTTTGGCAGCGTGGAGGTTTTAAAGGGCGTAAACCTTTTTATAAACAAAGGCGACGTGAACGTGATTCTGGGCCAGAGCGGCTCGGGAAAAACCACCCTGCTCCGCTGCATCAACTTTTTGGAGCGGCCCGACAGCGGCGACATTCATATAGGGGACATTCACGCCAATTTTAAAACCGCCACCCCAAAGCAGATTTTGGAAATACGCCGCAGAACGGGGTTTGTATTCCAGAATTACAGCCTGTTCCGCAACAAAACCGCGCTGGAAAATGTTGCCATTGGCCTTACGGTGGCCCGTAAGGTGCCAAGGGCCGAGGCGGAACAACGCGCCAAAGAGGCCATTGCAAAGGTGGGCCTTGCCGACAGAATGTACCATTACCCCGCCCAGCTTTCGGGCGGGCAGCAGCAGCGCATTGGCATTGCCCGCGCCATTGTTGCAAACCCAGACATTATTTTAATGGACGAGCCCACCTCCTCGCTGGACCCCGGCCTTGTGGAGGAGGTGCTGCAAACCATTGAAAAGCTGGCAAAAGACGGCACCACCATGCTAATTGTTACCCACGAGCTTTCCTTTGCGCAGCGGGTGGCCACCAACGCCTTGTTTATGCACCAGGGGGTTATTTTGGAAAATGCCAAAACCCAGGAGTTTTTTAAGCACCCGCAGCACGAGCAAACCCTGAACTTTTTAAGGAAGGCCAGCCCAGACTACAGCTTTGCCATTTAGCAAAAACGGCAGGGCGCCCTGCAATGCCACACAAAATAGCCCGCTGCCACATTGCCGCACGGCAAAAGCAGCCGGTTTTTTCGGCCCCATACATTCATTTGCCCCAGGCCGCTTGGCCTGCCCGGCTTTTTACACAAGCAAAACGGAGGTATGAAAAATGAGTGAAAGCTATACCCAGCAGCTGTCTGCCTTTATTGCGGGCCTTGCCTATAAGGATATTCCCGCCGAAGCCGTTGAGCAGGTAAAACGCATTACCCTGCATGTAATTGGCGTTTCCCTTGCGGCGGCCCCCATAGGGCAAACCCAAAGCGCCATTGCCCTGGCCGAAAAAAGGGGCGGCCTGCCCGAGGCCACCGTATGGGGCGGCAGCGGCAAAAAAATACCCGCCGAAAACGCCGCCTTTGCCAACGCCACCATTGCCGACATACTGGACTGGGAGGATTGCAGCTGGACGGGGCACCCCTCGGCGGGGGCCATTCCCGCCGCCTTTGCCCTAAGCGAGGCGCTGGGCCTTTCGGGCCAGGAGTATATTGCCGCGGTGGTGGCCGCCTATGAAGGCTACCAGCGAATTGCCATGGCGGTGCAGCCCTCTGCCGAATATTCGGCAAAGCACGGCTGGGGCCTGAGCAGCTGGCAAATTTTTTCCGCCTCGCTGGCGGCGGCCAGGGCCCTGCGTTTGAACAGCGAAAAGGTGAACCAAACCATCGGCGCTTCGGTATATGCCGCGCCGGTGCCCACCAACCTGCATTCCAGCGGCAACGCCAAATCAGACATTTACCACTATGCCCACGGCACCAATGCCTACAACGGCGTGGTGGCGGCAAGGCTGGCAGAAAGCGGCTTTGGCAACGGCCTGGATTATTTGGACGGGCCAACCGGTTACTGGTGCAACGTGTCTGACCAGGTGGACGAGGGCTGGTACACCAAAGATTTGGGCAAGCGCTGGCTGATTTGCGAAACCTATATCAAGCACTGGCCCGCCAACATGTGGATTCAGACCCCGCTTGAAATACTGGACCAAATTTACAAAGAGCGGCCCTTTACCGCCGCCGAGGTTGCCAAAATACGCCTGAGCCCCAACACCAACTTGACCTCGCTGAGCTACCCAGAAACCGGCAAAACCACCCTGGACGCCCAGTTTAACGCCCCCTTCTGCCTGGCGGCCTACATTTTGAACCCTGTGCCGGGGGCCCACTGGTTTACCGAAGACCGGCTTGCCAACCCCGAGGTGCTGAAGCTGGCCTCAAAGTTTGAAGCCTTTGGTGAAAAAACCACCCCGTGGAACCATTTTGCCGTATTTAAAAAGGGCAGCTTCCCTGAAATGACGGTGGAAATTCACCTGAACAACGGGACGGTTTTGTCTAAAACCGGGGCCTTCCCCAAGGGCCACCCCCAAAACAACACCACCCTGGAAGAAGAGTTTGAACTGTTCCGCAGCATTACCGCGCCGTATTTGGAAAAGCAAAAAGCCGAGGCGGTAATTGCCGAGATAAGCAACCTTGAAAACCTTGAGAATTTGCAAAAAATTGCAGGCAGCATTGCCGGCTAAAAAGAGGAATTGGCCATGGCTGTTAAAAAAGCACAAACCGTACTGGAACTGATTGGCGCCACCCCCCTGCTGAAGCTGAACCGGCTGGTGCCGGAGGGCAGCGCCGACGTATACCTGAAGCTGGA
>JBKEBR010000476.1:0-2036 GCA_047973285.1 Oscillospiraceae bacterium
AGGTTTCAGCGGAAGGGGTTTCCAATGCCCAGGTAATTGCCGCCGATAAGGGGGCTTTTCTGCTGGCCGGGCAAGAGGTGCTGGCCTACTCGCTGGAAGGGGCGCTCACCAACACCATGAATGCGGAAAAAAAGCCCTACGGCCTGGTATACGCCGGGGTGCCCCTGCTGGTGCAGGCAGGGGGCGTGCAGCAGCTTTCGCTTACGCCACCCGCGGTGCAGGGGGCGCAAAGCTCGGTATCTTCGGGCCTGCCCGCCTCTGCCGGGGCGGCTTCTCTTCCTGAAAGCGGCAGTTAAACCGGCTTGTATTTTATGGTATAATAATGGTGTCGGCGGCCCTGTGGGCGCAAGGCCCCTCGGCGTGGCAGCCGGCAAAGTTGGCCGCCTGTACCGTCGTAGGCGCTTGGTGCCTGTGGTATAATGGCTGTAGTGTAAAACAGAGCTTTGCCATAGGCCTGTATTTGCCGCCCGCCCCCATTTCCCGCCTTTTTTGCGGGGCCCGCAAGCGGGCCGCCGCCCCAAACGAAAAGCCATGTGCGAGAGGAGACAAAAATTGACACTTTCATCGTTGTTGTTTGATGTTGCGGTGCTTGCTATTTTTATTATTTGCGCGGCCTACTGCGCCTCCAAGGGTTTTGCGGCCAGCCTGCTCAATTTTTTTGGCACCATTGTTTCGGCGGGTGTTTCACTTTTTGTAAGCAACAGGCTTTCCGGTGTTATTTTCGATGCCGTGTTTAAAGCGCAGCTTGAGCAAAAAACCCTCTCCGCCCTGCAGGAGGCCGGCCTTACCCGGCTCGACGAGGTGCTTTCCAAGGTGCTTGGCTTTCTTCCCGAGTCGGTGGCAGAGCTGCTGTCCATCAACCATGGCGAGGTAATGGTGGGCGAAAGCGCCCAGGCGGTGGCCGCGGCCATTGTGCAGCAGGTTATTGCCCCGCTGGTGGTGCCGTTTATCGCCATTATTTTGTTTATTGTGGCCTTTTTGGGCATGCGGCTGCTGGTTTCCTTTTTAACGGCGCTGCTCAAGGGGGTTAACAAGGTTCCCCTGCTTGGCACGGCCAACAAAATGCTTGGGGTGGTTATGGGCCTCCTCATCGGGGCGTTGTACGTTGCCCTTATTTTGGGCGTTATCTGGCTTGTTGACAATGCCTACAGCGGCAGCATGTTTGCGGCCAAATATTTCGGCCAAAGCATTGTGTACCGCCTGGTGCAGCAGCTTGGCTTTTTCGTATAAAACCCCACCGGCAAACATGGGCATGGCGCCGGAATTTGTGTGATGGAATTGTGCAATTTGTTGCAGGCGCCGGGGTGTGCGTGCTATAATTTTTACTATATACCAAAAATATAAATATTATCGGCGCGTGTTTTTATAAAGCAAAATGTGCGCTTTTACGGTTTTTAAGTGCCCGCTGCAAAGAGGGCGCTTTTCGCCAAAGTGGCGAAGAAAGGTTTACTCAATGAAGCTTTGTGCCAAATGTAAAAAACGCCCTGCCATTGTCTTTGTACAGCGTATGGAGGGCGGCGAAACAAAAAATGAAGGCTATTGTATTTCCTGCGCCCAGGAAATGGGAATTGCGCCGGTGGATGAAATGCTGAAGGATATGAAAAAGCAGTTCGGGCTTTCGGAAAAAGACCTTGAGAATATGCAGGACCATTTTGCCGACTATTTTGGTGAAACCGGCGTGGAAAACCTGCAAAATATTGCGAATGCCGAAGCGCAGGCCGAAGGGCAGGAAGCGGAGGAAGCCACAGAAGACTTTGAGCCCGGCGGCTCGGCAACCTTTCCCTTTCCTTTCGGAAACAAAAAGAAAAATGAAGAAGAGCCCCCCAAAACAAATGGACGCGGCAACAAGGGCGGCAAGCGCAAATTTTTGGACGCCTATTGCGAAAACCTTACCAAAAAGGCTGCCGACGGCAAGCTGGACAGGGTGGTGGGCCGAGACCGCGAAATTTACCGCACCCTACAAATTCTTTCCCGCAGGCAAAAAATCAACCCCTGCCTTATTGGCGAGGCGGGCGTGGGCAAAACCGCCATTGCCG
>JBKEBR010000477.1:0-10425 GCA_047973285.1 Oscillospiraceae bacterium
TATAGAGCAAATCTTTGGTTTGGATTTAGACTCGTCGGGCATATCAAAACAGCAATTTCACGATTATACCCAAAATATGGACGCTTCAGCCATGAAGAATTATTGGCTGGCCCACACATCGCGGAGGGTATGAACCCGCGTTCCTTTGCATCTATTGGGGCCGAATGATACAAAAAAATAAACAGGGCCTCTTTGCCGCAATTGCAATGATTGAGGGCCTGTTTTTTTGTATTCCGGCATGCTGCAAAGCCGTACCTGTGCCGTTTAGAGGCGGCAAACCTGCCCCAAGGCCCGGTTTGCGAGGGGCTTTTGGGGGTTGTATTGGCCGCATTGGCGGCGCAATTCACTTGAACAAGGAAATCCTTCGTGAAAAATGTGCAGTAATATCTGTTTGCTTTTGTTAAACTCTTTCCTTTATTGCGTTTTTTGTGGCAAACCCCTCTTCCCCACATTTTTTACGTGTTTACACCTATATTTTTAAAAATACCAGGCCTTTTGGTTGGTGGTGGAAATGGCCACCGCCCCCACCGAGAGGGCATGCACCACATCCTCTTTTTCGGTGATGAGGCCGCCCGCAATAACCGGGATATTGGCCTGTTCCACAATTTTTTGCAGAATTTTGGGCATGATGCCGGGCAGCACCTCAATTAAATCGACGCTGCCCTCTACCAGCTGCTTTTGAATGTTTTGCAGGGCCATGGAATCGAGCAGGAAAAAGCGGCGGATGCTGAGCAGGCCAAGCTCGCGGGCGCGCTTGACAAGGCTTTGCTTGGTGGAAATAACCCCGTCGGCCTCGGTATTTTTTGCAATAAACTCTACCGCTATATCACGGGCGGCCAGGCCGTCGACAAGGTCGATGTGCACAATGGCCGCTTTGCCTGCCGTGTGAATTTGCCGCACAATGTCGGCAATGTCCAGCACGTTGCCATACAGAATGAACACCACTTTACAGCTGCTGGCGAGGCTTTCGGAAAGGCCGGCTTGGTCTTTTACAGCCGCGATAACGGGATTTTCTTCCAGCAACCTGATGATTTCGCTTTGCTTCATTCGGGGCTCCTTTTATTTCATGAATTGAACCGGCTTCTTTGGCAGGCTGTATTCCCTTTTCACTTTTGCGCAAGGTTTTTTTAAGTGTAGCATTTTTTACCCCCCTGCACCAGTGCGGCGCAAAGATTTTTGCCTGCTGTGGTATAAAAAACCTGCTTTATTGGCCAAAAACACTGCATTGGGGTTGCCCGTGGTATATATTCCACAAAAAATGCAGAGAGAAGCACCCCCCCATCGCAGCCGTTTTCTGCCATGGGGGGGGCTTTGTTCATGCGCAAACCCATTTGCACCTTAAAAAATTGCCGCAGCCCGCAGCCACTTTTTGTAAAAAAGGCAGATGGGGCGACGGTATTTATATTTTGGGCAAGCTGCGGGTGGCCACAAAACAAGCTGAGGTGCCGGGAATTTTTTCCACCACCACATCCCCCACCTTTACGGGCGCCTGCACCGTTACATTGTTGAGCAGGCCCATGGCTTCAAAAATTTTGGCCTTGGGAATTTCGGCGCTGGTTTTAACCGGCAGCCGGGCAATGGGCGCCCCCTGAATGCGAACCGTGGAGGTAACGGTGCGGGTGGGGTTTACAAGCTCTTTTTTGCCATATTCCTCGCCCCGCATACAGGCGTTGCCGGTAACCGCATAGCCGTTTTGCTCATCTACATGCAGGTGGCAGCCTTTTGGGCACACGATACAGATAAGCTCGGTCATTTTGCGCCCTCCCCTTCAAAAATTTTAATTTCGGCCCCGTTGTTTTGCACCTTTTGCAGAATGGGCAGCGGAAGCGGTATTTTTTCCATTTCGCCCGGGGCCATGTGCTCGCGTTTAAAGGCGGCAATTACCTGCCCGCCGGAAACCACCTGAATTTGTATGTTTTTAAAGCTGCGGTTTACCCTGAAAAACACATCGACAGATTTTTCTACCTTGCCGGGCCGTATTTTTTGCGGCACCGTATAGGTTACCCCAAACCCGTTTGTAAGGCGAATGGAAGCAGCCGTTTGCTGCTCGGGGTTTTGGGCGTATGCGGCGGCGGCCGCACCCGCCCGCTGGCTTTCGGCGGTTACAAAATCTACCAAATCGTGCACATGGGCCACATTGCCGCAGGCAAAAATGCCGGGCAGGCTGGTTTGGTTGTTTTCGTACACCACCGGGCCGCTGGTGCGGGGGTCTATTTCTATGCCTGCGTTGCGGGAAATTTCGTTTTCGGGAATGAGGCCAACCGAAAGAAGCACCGTATCGCAGGGAATAACCTCTTCGGTGCCGGAAATGGGCACCCGGTTTTGGTCTACCTTTTGCACCACCACCGCCTCTACCCGTTTGTCGCCGCGAATTTCGGTAATGGTGTGGGAAAGGTGAAGCGGAATGTTATAGTCTTCGAGGCACTGCACCAGGTTGCGGGCAAGCCCCCCGGAATACGGCATTACCTCGTACACGCCAAGCACCTTGGCCCCTTCCAGCGTCATGCGGCGGGCCATGATAAGGCCAATATCGCCCGAGCCGAGGATAACCACCCGCTTCCCCACCTGAAAGCCCTCTATGTTCATGTACAGCTGGGCCGCCCCGGCGGTGAACACCCCTGCCGGGCGGTTGCCGGAAATACCAATGGCCCCGCGGGTGCGCTCTCGGCAGCCCATGGCCAGCACAATGGCAGCTGCGCTTACCTGCAGGTACCCATAGCTTTTATGAATGGCAAATACTTCCCGCTGGGCGGTAACCTCCAGCACCATGGCCCCGGTGAGAATTTCGATGTTGTTTTTTTGTTCTACCATTTGTATAAAACGCTCGGCATATTCCGGCCCTGTGAGCTCTTCTTTGAAATAATGCAGGCCAAACCCGTTGTGGATGCACTGGTTTAAAATGCCGCCAAGGTCGGGGTTGCGCTCCAGCAGCAAAACGCTTTCTGCCCCGCTGTCTGCGGCGGAAAGGGCCGCCGCAAGGCCGGCGGGCCCGCCGCCAACCACAATAACGCTGTAATGCTGTTTCATTGCCGGCCCTCCTGCTTTTCGGGGGCTTTGGTTTCGCCCACAATAATGTTCATGCCCTGCCTGTCGAGCGGCACCTGCTGCTGGGGAAGGCCCAGTTCACGGGCAATAAGGGCCTGCACCCGCGGCCCGCAGAAGCCGCCCTGGCAGCGCCCCATACCGGCGCTGGTGCGGCGCTTTACGCCGTCTACCGAGTGGGGCGGCAGTGGGCTGTGCAGGCAGTCTACAATTTCGCCCTCGGTTACGGTTTCACAGCGGCAAACAATGTTGCCGTAAAGGGGGTTTTGGCGAATGGCCTCCATTTTCTGGCCGCTGGTGAGGTATTTGATGCGGGTAATTTTGCGGGTGTCGTCAAAGGTTTCCTTCTTTTCGGCGGAAAGGCCTGCCCCCTGTAAAAGCGCCAGCATGCCTTTGGCAATGGCGGGGGCCGCCGTAAGCCCTGGCGATTTGATGCCCGCAATTTGGAAAAACCCAGGAACGGCGGCAGACTGCTCCACAATAAAATCGGGGTTGGTGCTGGTGGCCCGCAGCCCCGCAAAATTGCGGATGCTTTCGCGGAAATTGATGCCGGGCACCGATTTTAAGGCCAGCTGTTTTACAATTTCAAGGCCCTCCCGGTCGGTGCTGAGGTCGTCCTCCTCAGAGGAAGCGCTGTCGGGGCCTACAATGAGGTTGCCGTGCACCGTGGGCGAAACCAGAATTCCCTTCCCCACTTTGGTGGGGCACTGGAAAATAACCTGCTTCACAAGGCCTCCCTGGGTGGTGTCCGGCAGGTAGTATTGCCCCTTATTGGGGAAAATATTGAAGCTTTCATCCCCTGCCATACGGCTAATTTCTGCGGCGTGTACCCCCGCGGCATTTACCACAAAGCGCGCTTCTACCGGGCCGGAGGAGGTTTGCAGCACAAAGTGCCCGTTTTGAGGGGCAATGGAGGTAACCTGGGTGTTCAGCATTACCTTGGCACCGTTTTGCACCGCCACTTCAGCCTGGGCAAGGGCCAGCTCCCAGGGGTTTACCACCCCGCCGGTGGGGGCGTGCAGGGCACAAAAAGCCTCGGAGGCAATATTGGGCTCCATCTCCCGTAGTTCCTGCTGTTCAACAATGCGCAGGTTTGGCACGCCGTTTGCAAGGCCATTGTGGTAAAGCTTTTCAAGGGTGCGGCGGTCTTCTTCATCAAAGGCCAGCACCAGCGAGCCTATTTTTTTATATAGGATGCTCAGCCGGGCGCACAGCTCTTCCACCATTTTGTTGCCCTCTACATTGTACTTTGCCATAAAGGTGCCCGGCTCGGGGTCGTACCCCGCGTGTACAATGGCGCTGTTGGCTTTGGTGGTCCCCACCGAAACATCGTTTTCTTTTTCAAGCAGAGCCGCCTGCACCTTGTAGCGGCTAAGCTGGTACAGCAGCGAGCAGCCGCAAATTCCCCCGCCAATAATTGCTACATCAAGCATAAAATTTCCCCTCCCTGTTTTGTTGCCCTGTGCAAAGAAAAAGAGCCAGGCATGGGAAACCCTGCAAAAAAACAGGGCTTCCTTTGCCTGGCTCTCACTCTCTGCAGCAAACGGAAACTTATGGTTAAATTATAAGGCGGCCGGTAAAAAATTACAAGGGGCCGCCCGGCGCATTGGGTGTGGCAAGCCTGCCCTGTTTATGCTATTATATTATGCAAGTAAGCACGTTTTGCCCTTTGTGGCCTGTTTGCAGGGGCTGCGCCCTTTGGGAAACGCCGAAAATTTTACATTGCCAATAAACCAAATACGGGAGACATAAATGAAACTAGACAGAAGCACCCTTAAAAAGCTGGCGCTGCTGATTGCTTTTGGCGTTGGCTTTGCCTGGCTTTTAAACAATTTTACGGTGGTGCAGGGCGCCGCGGGCTTTGTTACAACACTTTTATACCCTTTTGTGTTGGGGCTTATTATTGCCTTTCTGCTGAATATACCCATGCGGGGCATTGAACGTTTTGTATTTAGGGGCCGGGGCGGCAAAGCAAGGCGCCCCTTAAGCTTTTTGCTGGCTTTGGTGCTGGTAATAGCCGTAATTGGGCTGGTTTTATTTTTGGTAATACCCGAATTGGTGCAAACCGTAATTATGCTGATTAACGCCATGCCGGGGTACTTTACCAAATTGCAGGAATTTATTGTGCCTTACGAGCAATATGTGCCCGCCCTGCAAGACTTTTTAGACGGGCTGAACATTGACTGGAAAACCTTGAGCGCCGATGCGATTAAATATTTACAGTCCGGCGCGGGCAGTGTTTTCAGTTCGGCCTGGGGCTTTGCTTTTTCGCTGGTAAGCGGAACGGTAAACTTTTTTATCGGCCTTATTTTTACGGCTTATATTTTGCTGGACAAGGAGCACCTGCACCGCCAAACGGTTGATTTGCTGAAGGCTTACCTGAAAAAAGAACGCTACGAAAAGCTGATGGATTTTGCCCGGGTGGTAGACAAAAGTTTTTCTCAGTTTGTGGCGGGCCAGTGTACCGAGGCCGTAGTAATTGGCGCCATTTTTTGCGTTGTGCTTGCCATACTGCGGTTCGACTATTCTTTTTTAATTGGCGTTTTAATTGGGTTTATGTCTTTGATACCGGTGTTTGGCACCACCATTGCCTGTATTGTGGGGGCACTTTTAATACTGATGTCCCAGGGGCTTTGGCAGGCAATTTTTTTCGTGGTGCTGTTTTTGGTCATTCAACAAATAGACGGCAATTTTATTTACCCGCAAATTGTGGGTTCTTCCATTGGGCTGCCCCCCATTTGGGTAATGGTGGCGGTGCTGCTGGGCGGCAGCCTTTGGGGCATTGCTGGCATGTTTTTTGGAATTCCGCTGGCCAGCGTATTGTACACCCTGCTGCGCCGCAGCGCAAAGAAACGGCTGTTTGAAAAAGGATATTTGGACTCGCCGGAGGACGGGCCGGAGCCGGCCGAGAGGGAAAACCGGCTTTCCCTTTTTATAAAAAAAATAAAGGCGGCCCTTGCCCGGCTGTTCACAAAGAAAAATACCGGCAAAAAGCAGCCCGCCCCCGAAGAAAAAAAGGAGTTGCCGCCGCCGGCGCCAAAACCCAGGCCCCGGCAGAATAAGCCCAAAAATGAGCAAAAGCCAGACAAATAAAAAAGGGCGGCCCGTGTACACGGGCCGCCCTTTTTGTTGCAGCACTTATTTTTTGGGAATAATTTCCAGCCAGTAGCCATCGGGGTCGTTGATAAAATAAATGCCCATTTGCGGGTTTTCAAAGCAGATGCAGCCCATTTCAGCGTGCTTTTGGTGGGCCTTTTCATAGTCCTCGGCTTCAAAGGCTATATGGTTTTCGTTTTCGCCCAAATCGTAGGGTTCGGGGTGGCCGGCCAGGCAGGTAAGCTCAATTTGGTGGCTGGTAACGCCGTCGCCCAGGTATACCAGGGTAAAGCTGCCGTCCTGGGCCTGCTTGCGGCGCTGCTCTTCAAGGCCAAGGGCCTCTTTGTAAAAAGCAAGGCTTTTTTCCAGGTTCGCCACATTGATGTTGGTATGTAGAATTTTAAAGCCCATTTGTATTCTCCTTTTATTTTACAATTTTGCGGCATTCAAGGTAATAGCGCTTTTCGGCGGCATGCCCCATTGAAAAGGTTTTTCTGGGCAGCACCCCGCCAAGGGCAACCCCCTTAAAAATATCCGATTTTTGGAAGGGAGGCAAAAGAACCCCAATGGCCCCCTGGTAGGCAAGTTGATTGACGGAATCTTCGCCATGAACATAATCCACCCGAAGATCGGGGCTTGTTTCCAGAAAGCTTTGCAGAAACGCATCCACCGTGCCCACGGCAAGGGGCGCCGGCGGGTTGACAAGGCCGAAGCTGTGCCGCCCCGCCGAAGAGACGGCAACAAACTGTTGCTGACCCTCCCCTTCGGGAAGAATTTGTGCCCCGCATTGCTGTGTAAACAAGGCCATGTGGTGCAAAAAGCTAACCGAACTGGCCCCAAAAACCACCCGGTGAATGGGTTCAATTTGAATGGCGGGGCTTTGAATATTTTCCAGCTCCACAAGGCAGAGGCGGGCCGGGTGGTGCTGCTTTTCTTCGGGGGAAAGCGTTTGGGAAATTTCCTCCCAATAGGCTTTGGCGGTAGCCAGGCTGTGGTTTCCGTCGCCCACGGCAAGGGCAAAGGGACTCGCTGTTTGGGCCGTGGCCCGGTACATAGAGAAAAACCGCTGCGCATCGTCCAGCTTTTGAAGCTGTTCGCCAATTTGCCGAATATCTTCGGGCGAGGTAACCGCCCAGCCTGAAACCGTGCCACCCCCCAGCATAAGGTTTTGGCTGTACAGGGGCTTTAAGCTTTGTTTTTTTGCGGCTATGGGCTCGATAATGGTTTGTTCGGGGTCGTCGGCCAGCATTAGAATATGGGGGGTTTCAAGGGCGGCACCCCGGCGCACCGCAAGGCGGGGCGGAATGCGCTCTACCACGGTGTTTTCACTGGGGCGAATGCGGGCGGCGGCCCCGGGAAGATAGCTGTAATCTTCAAGGTCTACACAGCCAACAAGGCCCTGGCGCACCGCACCGTTTGCAAGGGTGCGTTCTACGTACACATACCCGTTTACCGCGGAAAATAGCGAGCCCGCGGCATACCCGGCCATGGCGCTATGCACCGCCTGTATGCGCTGCTGTGCCCCGGGTTTTTCAAGGTAAACCTCGGGGAAAATCATGTGCAGGGTGCTGGGCTCTTCGCCTACAAGTTCACCAACCTGCTGCCAATATTCAGGCTCGCTGGTATATTGGTCGCAGGCGAGAACGGCCCAAAGGCCAAGGTTGGTTTGTGCGTTGGGAACAAGAATTTCCGCCGGCTGTAAAACGGGTTTTTGCATGGTTGCAGGGCTCCTTCTGCTGGCAAAATGGGCATGCCTTGTTATTTGCTGCTTTCACCCGCCGCTTTGCGCAGGGCGGCGGGTGAAATTTACTTATATAACCACCCTGTGGCCAATAAGGCCATAGAGGGCAAGCGCCAAAATACCGATGTAGAGCAGGTTTACCGGAAGCCCCCGGAAGGTGGCCGGAATGATGCGGCTAACCAGTTTGCGCTGCCCTTCCGACACAATAAGCACCGCAAAGCCGTAGCCAAGGCCGCTGCCCAAGGCAAAACCCATGGTTTGCACAAACGTGTAGCTGTAGGTGGCGGTAAGCAGCAGGGGCCCCAGCACCGCGCAGTTGAAGGAAGCCATGGGCAGCACGGCAAGAATATCTTTGGCGTTGGGCAGGCGCAGGGCTGTTATGGCAATGATAACCACCACAAAGGCCACCGTTACACACAGCACCAGTACCAACGGGCGAACATACCCGCGGAACCAAAAACGGGTTTGAGAGAGATAGCCATTGGCAAAATAGGCAAGCGGCGCGCTGAGCACCTGAATGAGGGTAAGCAGGGCGCAGAAAATGATGCTGTCCACCGCGGAATCGCTTACCAGCTTCACCAGGCGGGAAACACCGAGGCCGCGGGTAAAAATGGCGTTTTGAACAAACATGGCCACCAGCACAATGCTGAAAAAGCTGACAAGGTTTTGAATGACAAGGTTCATAGCAGGCCCTTCACCCCCAAACTGACGCGCTTTTTGAACTCGAACACAAGGGCGCGCCAAACCGCCGCCAAAAGGCCCAGCAGAATAAAGCCGCCTGCGGGCATGCCCGCAATGGGCAGCAAGCCGGTTTTGAAAACCTCGATGCCGGCAAAGGTGCCAAGGGCAAGAATTTCCCGCAGGCCGGCCATTAAAAACAGCACAAGGCAAAACCCGATGGTGGTGATAATCCCTTTTTTAAGGGAGGTGGAAATGCGCTCACGCTGCGGGCTTTCGTACCGTTTAATAATGAGGGGCTCCAGCACCAAAAGCGGCAGGTAAATGCCCACGCCGCTGGCCGCCTGGCCAAAAATATAATCGACTATATAGCCAACGCCAATGTACACAAGGCCCGCCGTTACCGAGTAAAGCACGGCGCGGAACTTAAAGCCGGTTTTGCGGCCAAGAAAGGCCGCCAGCATGCGGGTTGGGGTAAGCAGCAGGGCAACCGCCACGGCAAGCACCAAAGCGTTTTGCACATTGGTGGCCCCAATAACCACCGGGGCCAGGCCAAGCCCCTGCATAATAACAGGGTTGTTCAGCAGTATGCGGTCTCGCCGGGAAAGGCGGTCCATATTTTGGGCATAGTATTGCGCGCGGTGGCTCTTCATGTTTTAGCCGCCCCCTTTCGCTTGCCAAGGCCCGCCGCAATGGCCCTGTCAAAATAGCCGGAAATGGCGTTTACCAAAAGCAATGCAAAGCAGGCCCCTAATTCGTAGGTGCCAAAATAGCGGAACATGGCGGTGGCAAAGCCCAACAGCACCCCATACACAATGCGCGAATAGGTATTTTTGGGCAGGGTACAGGGCTCATCCACCAGAAAAACAGCCGCAAAAACCAGCGCACCCGAAAGCAGCTCGAATTTAACCGATTGCAGGCGCTGCTGCCAGTTGAGCCATGGGGCAATTTTCCAAATGTCCTGCGGGGCGCGGGGAAACAAAAATACAATAACGGCAAGGGTGGCAACAAAGCTGAGAGGCGCGGCAAGCGGCAGCCGTTTTTTAACGCAAAGGTAAACGGCGCAGGCCAGAATAACCACACAGGAGGTGGTGCCAATGGGCCCCAGGTAGTCGCCAAACAGCAGGCTCCAGGTTTCAATAGAGGGCAGCCCGCCGTTTTTAAGCGTACTGGAGGGGCCTTCCAAAAGGCTTGTTCCCTGAAACCGCCATATTTTAAACAGGTTTTGCAGCGACCAGTCGGTAATGCGAAACCAGTTTTGGGGCTCGGGGTAGCGGAATATGCTTTCCGGCCAGGAAACCGCCGCCACGCAGTACCCCACCGCCGCCGGGTTAAAGGGGTAGCTGTTATAGCCCCCAAAGGCCTCTTTTCCTACAAAAACGGCCACCAGCACCGCCATAACCACCACCCGAATTTGCACGGTGGCGGGCATCATCAGCACCATAATAAGGGCAACGGCCACCGAAAGGTTCTCGGTGGGGTCGTACCTGCGGGCCCGCAGCATGGAAGCGGCCCTGTCGGCCAATTTTGCGGTAACCACCGCTATAAGGGCCAGCAGCAATACGCGGGGGCCGTAAAAAAAAGTACCCATTGCAAGCAAAGGCATGCACATTGCAATGATGTCTTTATTGTAGGCGTTTCCCTCGTGTATTGCCGGGGTTTTTGTTTTGCTCATACCTTCTCCTTTTCGCCGGCACGCCGAAGCAGCTGTACCGCTTTGCCAGGATTTGGGCTGCCGAAAACCGCGCTGCCGGCCACCAGAATATCGGCCCCGGCCTGCACGCAGGCGGGCGCTGTTTGCAGGTCAATGCCGCCGTCAACCTCTATTAAAAAGCCGGGCAGGTTTTGGCGCTGCGCCTCGCGGTGCA
>JBKEBR010000478.1:0-11914 GCA_047973285.1 Oscillospiraceae bacterium
CTTTCTATTTGTTTGGCGGCTGCGGCCAGCCTTCGGGGCACAAATTATTTTTGTATTGTTGGGCAAAAAGGGCCTTCGCAGCTGCGAAGGCCCTATTTTATTGCCAATGTTTCAATTCGCGCCGGGCCTCCCGTTCCATAAGCCGCTTTTTCTGCTTTCAAACACGGCAGCACGGTATTGGGGCCCACTTGCCAGCCGCTGTTTTCGGGCTTTGGGGCTCTCTTTGGTAAGGCGCAGCAGCGCCGTATGGTGTTTTTTCTGTGTCATGTCGTTTTGCCTTTCCTTTTTAGGGCATAGAAAATGCCCGGGAATATCCCCGGGCATTTGGCGTGTAAGGCACTATGCGGCAACGCTTTACCGGCAGGGCAAAGGCGCTGCCCCGCCTAAACTGCGCCGGGGCATGGTTTTATTCAGTAAGCAATGGCTGTTCATCAAGGGCGGCACCTCCTTTCCAATTCAGCAGCGCAAGCATAGCATGGGCGCAGGGCGGGTGTCAATATGCGGCCTTTGTTCAGGCGTCAATTCTTTTTCGACTCTTACCTTTTTCGCCCGCCAAGTTTTCACCCTCCGGCGCTTTTGCCCGTTTTCATTTTTTAAAGGGCAAAACAGCCCTGTACGCCCTTTTATGCAAGGGCCGCGCCAAATATTGGGTTGGAAAAAACAGGGTATATGTGCTACAATACTAAAGTCTATAAATACAAATGAAGCAGCGGTGTGACAATGTTTTTGCCACCCCCGCAAAGGAGGCCCTTGCATGACGCCTTTTTCAGGCAAAACTTTGCTGATAACCGGTGGTACCGGCAGTTTTGGCAACACTGTATTAAAGCATTTTTTAAACACAGACATTGCGGAAATACGTATTTTTAGCCGGGACGAAAAGAAACAGGACGATATGCGCAAGCGCCTTGCCAACGACAAGGTGAAGTTTTACATTGGCGACGTGCGCGACCGCCGTTCCCTAAAGCCGGTTATGCAGGGCGTTGACTATATTTTTCACGCCGCGGCGTTAAAGCAGGTGCCCAGCTGCGAATTTTTCCCTATGGAGGCGGTGCGCACCAACATTATAGGCACCGACAACATGCTTTCCTCCGCCATTGCCGCCGGTGTTAAAAAAGTGGTTTGCCTTTCCACCGACAAGGCCGCTTACCCCATTAACGCCATGGGCATTTCCAAGGCCATGATGGAAAAGGTGGTGGGCGCCCAGGCCCGCACCGTTACGGCCGACAAAACCACCATTTGCTGCACCCGTTACGGCAACGTAATGGCCAGCCGCGGCAGCGTTATTCCCCTGTTCATTGACCAAATTCGCGCGGGGCAGCCCATTACCATTACCAACCCCCACATGACGCGGTATTTAATGAGCCTTGACGAAGCCGTTGCGTTGGTTGTTTTTGCTTTTGAAAATGCCAACCCCGGCGATTTGTTTGTGCAGAAAAGCCCCGCCTCCACCATTGAAGACCTTGCCAAGGCGGTTCAAAAGCTGTTTGGCGACACCGGCATTAAAATAATTGGCTCGCGCCACGGCGAAAAGCTGTATGAAACCCTGCTTACCAGCGAAGAACGCACCCACAGCGAAGACTTGGGCGGCTATTTCCGCGTAAGCGCCGACAACCGGGATTTGAACTACGACAAATATTTTGTGGAAGGCACCACCCCCGAAAGCGAGCCCGAGCCCTACACAAGCCACAACACCCGCCGCCTTACGGTGGACGAAGTGGTGGAAAAACTTCTTACGCTGGATTTTGTACGGGAGGAGCTGGCCGCCTTTGGCAAAGCCTAATACAATACAAAAGAATTCCCCTTTGCTTATTACCGGCGCCTTTGGGTTTGTGGGCAAAAACCTTACAGCCCAGCTGCAGGCCGAAGGGTACGAAAACCTTCTTCTTTATGACGTGGCCTCTCCTGCCGGTACACTGGCAAGCTATGCCCGGCAGGCGGAATTTGTGTTTCATTTTGCCGGGGTGAACCGCCCCCAAAACCCCGCCGATTTTTACACAGGCAACACCGGCCTTACCGAAGAGCTGCTTGGGCTTTTGCGCGCCGCGGGCAACAAGGCCCCCGTATTGCTTACCAGCAGCGCCCAAGCGGGCAACGGCACCGACTACGGCAGCAGCAAACAGGCCGCAGAAGACGCGGTTTTTGCCCACGCCGCCGCGGGGCAAAGCCCTGTTTTTGTATACCGCATGCCCGGGCTGTTTGGCAAATGGTGCCGCCCGGCCTACAACAGCGTTGTGGCTACCTTTTGCCACAATGTGGCCCGCGGTTTGCCCATTGAAGTGCGTGATGAAGGCTTTACCTTTCCCCTTTGCTATATTGACGATGCAATTTCCTGCTTTACAGCCGCCCTGCTTGGCAGGCAAGAAGCCCCCGCCCCCGGGGCGTTCTGCGAAATTGCACCGGTTTATTCGGTAAGCCTTGGCCGCCTGGCCGCGCTTTTGCAAAGCTTTAAAGAAAGCCGCGCCACCCTGCAATTGCCGGATATGGGCGACGAATTTTGCCAAAAGCTATTCGCCACCTACCTTTCGTATTTGCCGGAAAATGAATTTGCTTACCCGCTACAGTCCAACACCGACGAGCGCGGCAGCTTTACCGAGTTTTTGCGCACGCCCGAGCGCGGCCAGGTTTCCATTAATGTGGCAAAGCCCGGCATTGTAAAGGGCAACCACTGGCACAACACCAAAAACGAAAAATTTTTGGTGGTAAAGGGCGAAGCGGTTATTCGGTTTCGGCGGGTGGGCACCGAGCAAATTTTTGAATACCCGGTAAACGGGGAAACCCTTACCGTGGTGGATATTCCAACCGGGTACACCCACAATATAGAAAATGTGGGCACCGGCGATTTGGTTACGGTGATGTGGGCCAGCGAGCCCTTTAACCCCGCCAGGCCCGATACATATTTTGAAAAGGTGTGAACCAGATGCAAAAACTGAAACTGATGACCATTGTGGGCACGCGGCCGGAAATTATTCGGCTTTCCGAGGTTATTAAGTGCGCCGACCGTTACTTCGACCACAGCCTGGTGCACACCGGCCAAAATTACGACTATGCCCTGAACGGCATTTTTTTTGAGGACCTGAAGCTTCGCCAGCCAGATTTTTACCTTGAGGCCGTGGGCGCAAACCTTGGCGAAACCATGGGCAATATTATTGCCAAAAGCTATACGTTAATAGAGCAGCAAAAGCCCGACGCCGTTCTGGTGCTGGGCGATACCAACAGCGCCCTCTCGGCCATTTCGGCAAAGCGCCTGAAGGTGCCCATTTTCCACATGGAGGCGGGCAACCGCTGTTGGGACTGGAATGTTTCCGAAATGATCAACCGCAAAATTGTAGACCACATCAGCGACATCAACCTGCCCTACACCGAGCATTCCCGCCGGTATTTGCTGAGCGAAGGGCTGGACGGGAAAACAATTTTTGTAACCGGCAGCCCCATGCCCGAGGTGCTGGCCGCCCACACCGACGCAATTGAAAACAGCGCCATCCTCTCGCGCCTGGGGCTTGCCGCCGGCGAATATATTTTGCTTTCGGCCCACCGGGAAGAAAATATTGACAATGAAGAAAATTTTATGAGCCTGATGGGCGCCGTGAACCATATTGCCGAAAAAACACAGCTGCCGGTTATTTACTCTACCCACCCGCGCAGCAAAAACTATATTGAAAAACGCCAGTTTGAATTCCACCCGCTGGTGCGCAATTTGCCGCCGTTTGGTTTTCTTGATTACAATAAGCTGCAAAAAAATGCTTACTGCGTTCTCAGCGATTCGGGTACTTTAAGCGAGGAAAGCGCTATTCTGGGCTTTCCCGGCGTTTTGATCCGCACTTCTACCGAGCGCCCCGAAGTGCTGGACAAGGGCACGGTTGTAATAGGCGGTATTAAAGGCGGCGATGTGCAGCAGGCCATGGAGCTTGCGGTTGCCATGCACCGCAACAACGAGCCGGTTGTGCTGCCCACAGACTACCAGGACCACAATGTTTCCATTAAAGTGGTAAAGCTTATTCAAAGCTATGCCAAAATAGTCAACCAAACCGTGTGGCTGAAGCATTGACAGGCCTGCGGCTTATTTTCAGCGGCTGCCCTGCGGCGCGGCGGGCCCCGCCTTTTCAACATCAACACATTGGTTAAGGAGGCATCGCTCTGGATACGGCACCCAAAATAGAAAGCACCCGGCCAAAACGCCGCCTGCTGGTGGTAACCCAGCACTTTTGGCCCGAGAATTTTCGCATCAACGACATTGTGGAGGGGTTTGTGCAGGACGGCATTGAGGTGGATGTGCTGTGCGGCCTGCCCAATTACCCATTGGGCGAGTGGTTTCAGGGGTACCGCTATACCGGGCCCCGCCGCGAAACCTACAAGGGCGCACAAATTTTCAGAAGCGGCGAAATACGCCGCAAGGGAAATACCTACCCAAGAATTTTTTTAAACTATGTCTCTTTCCCTTTTTTTGCCCTGTTTAGCCTGCCCCGCCTTGCGGGCAGAAAATACGACGCGGTTTTCAGCTATGAAACCGCCCCCGTGCTGATGATGATGCCCGCCATTGTGTATGCCAAAACCCACCGCATTCCCCTTACCACCTATGTGCTGGACCTTTGGCCCGACAACCTGTATGGCATTTTGAACATTAAAAGCCGGTTTTGGCGGCTGGTGGCACAAAAGGTATCCAACTGGCACTACCGCCGGTCAAACCGCCTTATTGGCATGAGCGACGCGCTGGGCCAGCGCCTGCGCACCCTTTACGGCACCGGCAAAAAACCGGCTGAAATTGCGGTAATTCCCCAGTACTGCGAAGATTTTTATGCACAGGACATAGAGGCGCCGGCCCTGCGGCAGCGCTTTGCGGGCAGCTTTAACATTGTATTTGCCGGCAACATAAGCCCGCTGCAAAATCTTGAAAACCTTGTTGACGCCATGGCCCTTGTGCGGCGGCAGGGAATAACCGGCATTCGCTGTTTAATTGTTGGCAGCGGCATGAGCCGCCCCTCTCTGGAAGAGCACATTCAAACGCAGGGGCTTGCCGATATTTTTGAGTTTTGCGGCCAGGTGGCCCCCGAAGAAATACCCCAGTGGACCGGCATTGCCGACGCCCTGTTTGCCGGCCTTGCCAAAAGCGACAACCTTTCGCTTACCGTGCCCGCCAAAATTACCAGCTACCTTGCGGCCGGCCGCCCCCTTTTAATTGCCGCCGACGAAGAGGCCGCGCGGGTTTCGCTGGAAAGCGGCGCCGCACTGGTTTCACCGCCGGGGGCTGCCGAGGCGCTTGCCGCCAATATTGTTTCTCTTTGCCAAATGCCTCTTGAGGAACGCCGCCAAATGGGCAAAAACGGGCGCAGCTACTACCAGAAAAATTTTAACCGCAGCTTTCTTTTGCAAAAACTAAAAGACTTTATTTTTAAGGCTTAGCCCCTGCGGCGGGCGCTTGGCGCCTTTTGTATTCTACTGGGTGTGAGGTGTTACATGGCTCTTACTTCAATAACCTTTGTGCTTTTTTTGTGCATTGTGTGTGCGGTTTCCTATGCCACCCCGGCAAAGGTTCGGTATATTTGGCTGCTGGCCTGCAGTTACCTTTTTTACCTTTACAGCGCAGGCGGCACCCTTCAAAACCTGCCTGCGCTGCTGCTTATGCTGCTTGCCACCGCCGTTAGCTATGCCTGCGCCCTTTTTATGCAGCGGTTTAAAAAGCTGTGGGTTAAACGAATTTTTCTGGCGGTTTCTTTGCTTTGCAGCCTTGGCCTTTTGTTTGCCTGCAAATATTTCAACTTTTTCCTCAGCGGCATCGAGGCATTGGCCGCCATTTTTGGCGGCACCGGCCAGCTGCAGCCGCTCAACCTCATTTTGCCGCTGGGCATCAGCTATTACACCTTACAGGCTGTGGGCTACAGCATAGACGTATATACGGAAGCCTTGCCCGCCGAGCGAAACCCGCTGCGCTACGCTTTGTTTGTAAGCTTTTTCCCCAGCCTTGTAACAGGGCCCATCAACCGCGCGGGGGAAATGCTGCCCCAATACAAAAACCCCGGCGCCTTCAACTACAGCCACATCAGCGGCGGGTTTTTCAGGGTGCTTTGGGGCCTGTTTAAAAAAATGGTGATTGCCGATACCATTGGCGTTTACACCGCCTCGGTTCTTTCCACCCCCTCCGCCTTTACCGGGCCCCACCTTTTGCTGGCCGCTTTGCTGTTCTCTTACCAGCTGTATGCCGATTTTGGCGGCTGCTGCGACATTGCCATTGGGGCCGCCCGCATGCTGGGGTTTCGCTTTGCCGAAAACTTCAACCGCCCCTTTGCCGCCAAAACCTACCAGGCGCTTTGGCAGCGCTGGCACATCTCTCTAACCTCCTTTTTGCGGGACTATGTGTTTACCGCCCTTGTGTGGAGCCGCTGGACCGAGAAGCTGCCTTTTGTTGGCAAGAAGGTGAAAAAGCCCCCCACTTTTTCGTCCGTCATTATCATTTTTGCCATCTCCGGCCTGTGGCACGGCGCCAGTTTGAACTATTTAATTTGGGGCCTTTTAAACGGGTGCATTATGGCTGTTGCGGGGAAGTACGGCAAAAAAAAGGAAAAGCTGGTTGCCAAAATTCCGGTGTACAGGGCAAAGCACCTGCGCGGCTTTGTGCAGCGCATTCTTGTGTACCTAATGTTCACCGGCTGCCTTGTGTTTTTCGCTTCTTCGCTTTTTTCTTTTTCGGTAGGGGCCTTGTGGCAGGGGTTGTTCGGCGGCTGGGCGGCTTTGTTTGAAAATTTCGGCAACTTTACAACCGTTTTGGGCCTTTACGGCCTTGGAACCAAGCAGCTGGCTGTAATTGCCGCCGGCATTGTGCTGGTGGAACTGGTTGAAAAGTTTGCTGTTACCGCCACCACCAATGTGGCGGACTGGGTTCGCAGCCGTTACTTTTTTGTGCGGTGGCCGCTGTATTACCTTTTAATTGCCGCGTTGCTTTTGTTCGGTATTTTTGGCCAGTCTCCCTTTATTTACCAGCAATATTAGCCTTTGCGCGTATTTTACGGAAGGACCTTACCGCCATGCAAGCCTTTTTAAAAAACATTGCCAAGCTGCTGTATACCTTTGCCAGCGCGGTTGTAAAACCCCTGCTGCTATTGCCTTTAATAGCGGCTATGGTATGGTTCAACTACACGGTAGACCGCTCCGGCCTTTTCAACGGCGACCGCTATGAGCGGGAGGTTGCCCTTTCTTTGCTTGCGGGGAACAACCTTACCGGCTATGAACAAATGGACGAGCGGCAAATTAACGCCCTGTATGTGCAGAATATGGAGCAAGCCCCCGATACCGCCGCCATTGGCTCCAGCCGCATTCTTCAGCTGAGCGCCGAAATTGCCGGCACCGAAGATTTTTACAACTTTGGCATGATTGGCGCCGGTTTTAAAGACCTGCTTGCCACCTTTTACCTGTTCGACCGCGCCGACAAACTTCCGAACAACCTCATCATTGGGCTGGACCCTTGGATATTGAGCGCCTCCCCCAACGCCACCGACTACCGCACCGACACAGAGCTGTACAATGAATTTTTAACCACCCGGTTTGGCATTCAAACCGATTACGAGGCGCCGGATGAGGGCGCGCTACTGCAGGCCCTTATCAGCCCCAGCTATTTGCAGGGCAACGTGGAGTATTATTTCCGCGACCAAAGCTTTGAAAAAAAGCCCTCTGTGCTTACCCGCAACTTGTACAGCCAGGTAACCGAGGTTAAGAGAAGCGACGGGGCGGTTTTGTACAGCGAAGAATTCCGGGATGCAGACCTTGCCACCGTAGAATCGCGGGCGCTGGAAAGCTGCAGCTCTTATGCGCATGTTCACGATTTTGAAGAGCTTGACCCCGAGCTTTGCAGCCTTTTCGACCGCTTTATTCAGTATGTGCAGGGCAAGGGCGTCAATGTTATTTTTGTGCTTACCCCCCACCACCCCACCCTTTACACCTACCTGCGGGAAAATGCCGATTCTTACAAGGGCTTTTTTCTGGCAGAGCCGTGGTTTGCCGAATATGCCACAGAGCACAATATCCCGCTGTACGGCAGCTACAACCCCTATGTTGCGGGCGTTTCCGAAAGCGGCTTTTACGACGGGCTTCATATTAAGGGCGAGGCTTTGGCCGACATTCTGCCCGGCATAAACACCGTGCTGGCGCAGCAAAAAAGCGGGCAGGCCGGCAGCGGCTGGCTGTTTGGCGGCACCCGGGTTAGCGAAGAAACCGCCCTTGCCATTGCCACCCAGCTCAGCGGCGTTTCCGCCCCGCACGTGCTGCGGGCGGGCGAGGCCATCACCGTCAACGGGGTTGCCTGCTACACATTCAACCGCTACACTGGCAGCTCGGCAGGGGCGGCAAAGGTAGCCGCTTACGCCGTAAGCCAAAACGAAGGTGTGTTTTACCGTTACGACACCCGGCTTGGCCAATGGGTAAACGACCGCCGGTTTTAATTCTTTCTCACCCTTGCAAGGAGGCTTTCTTATGATTCTTTCCGACAAAACCATTAAAACCCTGCTCGCTTCGGGCCAACTGGCCATTACGCCGCTGGAGGAAGCGCAAATTCAGCCTGCCAGCGTGGATATTCGCATTGGAGATTCCTTCTCTATTCTAAAAAACGCGGGGCTTACCCCGGTGGAAATGAGCACCCAGCTCACCTATGAAACCATTCATGCCAACCGGTTTGTAATTGCCCCCGGCCAGTTTGTGCTGGCCAGCACCATGGAATATTTTGCCCTGCCAAACAACCTTACCGCCTTTGTGGAGGGCCGCAGCTCTATTGGCCGCCTTGGGCTGTTTATACAGAATGCGGGCTGGGTAGACCCCGGCTTTGAAGGGGAAATTACCCTTGAGCTTTTCAACGCAAGCACCAACAGCATTGTGCTGGAAACCGGCCGCCGGGTTGGGCAGCTTGTTTTTGCCCAGCTGGACAGGGACGCCGAAAACCCCTACCGCGGCAAATACCAGGGGCAGCGCGGCGCCACCGGCTCGCGCATTTTTGAAGATTCCGCCACATAGCTTTTATATCCATTTGAACAAAAAAGAAACGCATGGGCCCATGCGTTTCTTTTTTGTTGTACGCTTTAGCTTGACAAAACCACCGGCATAGCCGGTGGTGGACATGCCCTTCGCTTTGGCTGTAAGGCCCTTGCCTTTCGTGCTAATAGAGAAGTTTATATTAATTGGGAAGTCAAAACTATTCTGTTTTACCGTTTCAACGGCGGCGGGGCATGAGGTGCAAGGGGAATGTCCTTTTCAGTGCGCTTTCAGGCGCCCGCCCGTACCAGCGCCTTCTAGGTGCTGAGCAGGCCGCCCGCTGAGCGGGTGGTTCTGACCTTCTTCAAAGTGGCCGGTTTTTTCCCGTCGCCATGCTCAGCCTCCCCTTCCCGGCTCCATCTCCGGCTTTGAGGGGGCCCCGCCAAAAAAGGCCTTGTAGGCGCGGTAAAAATTCGAATAATCTCCAAACCCGGCCTCGGCGGCCGCCTGGCTTGCGGGCGCACCTTCCAGCATGCTTTTTTGCGCCAGGGCAAGCCGTTTCACCCGCAGGTACTGGTTTACCGTGGTGCCGGTGGCCCGGCGGAATACAACGTTCAAATGGTTTTTGCTCAAATAAAACTTTTCGGCCAGCATGTCCAGCGACACGTTGGTTTTGATATTCTCGTTCAGGTACAAAACCATCTCCTGAATATTCCGGTTGCGAAAGGAAGGCTGGGCAACCCCGCTTTCATACATATAGCTTATTTGGGTAAGCAGCGCCGTAATGCGGCTTTTCAGGGCAACCGCCTGCAATTTTGCGGGCATGGCGGCACATTCCAGAATAGAGCGGAAATAGTGCTCCATTTCAAAGCGGGAAAGGGCCGGGTAATAAATTTTTTCCCCGTAAAAGCAGGCAAGCAGGGTTTCCCGCTCCTGCTCGGTCAGCAGCTCCGGCATAAAATGCACCGAAAAGCGGTGGTATACCTGGGTGGTGTTTATTTTCACACCGTGAAAAATGCCCGGGGCAATCAACAAAATACTTTCGGGCGAAAGCGTGTATTCGCAGCCCTCTACCTTGTAGTCAATATTGCCCTGCATAAAAAAGAAAATTTCATACATGGCGTGGCAGTGGGAAACATAGCCGTCGGTGGGCTCGTTGCTGGTGTTGTGGTAAAAATACAGCAGGTCTGTTTGCAAAAAGTCCTCTTTATACATAATGTACCCTCCCTGGCCGCCCTGCCTGCCGGCAAAAGCGAAGCCCGCTTTGCTGTGCCCGCAGCAACAGTATAGCACAAACCGGGATATTTGCAATGTTTTGATTTTTTATTACAATGGCATTTTACGGCAAAATTGTTATTATTTAAAGTAACAAAAGCAAATTTTTGTTTGAAACTGCATTAACTATACAGGAGGCTTGCCATGAACGCAGTAAAACTTGGCATTATTGGCATTGGCAACATGGGAACAAACCATGCAAAAACCATTGCAGGCGGCGCAGTTCCAGAGCTTGTTATAACCGCCGTTGCCGACCGCAAAGAAGAACGGCGCAGCTGGGCACGGGAAAATTTGCCCGACGCCGCTATTTTTGAAGAAGGCTTGGAGCTGATTGAAAGCGGCCTGTGCGATGCCGTGCTGGTTGCCACACCCCACTACCAGCACCCCGCACTGGCAATTGCCGCTTTTGCCAAAGGGCTGCATGTGCTTTGCGAAAAGCCCGCCGGGGTATACACCCTGCAAGTGCGGGAGATGAACCGGGGCGCCGCCGAAAGCGGAAAGATATTTGCCCTGATGTTCAACCAGCGCACCAATAGCCTGTACCGCAAAATGCACGAGCTGGTACACGGCGGCAGCCTTGGCGCCATTAAACGGGTGAACTGGATTATCACCGACTGGTACCGCACCCAAAGCTATTACGATTCCGGCGCGTGGCGGGCAACCTGGGCCGGCGAGGGCGGCGGCGTGCTGCTGAACCAATGCCCCCACCAGCTGGACCTTTTACAGTGGATTTGCGGCATGCCCAGCCGGGTTCGCGCCTTTTGCCACAATGGGAAATGGCACGACATTGAGGTGGAAGACGATGTAACCGCCTACCTTGAATACCCAAACGGCGCCACCGGCACCTTTATTACCACCACCGCAGACGCCCCCGGCACCAACCGTTTTGAAATAACGCTGGAAATGGGCAAACTGGTTTGCGAAAACAACCGGCTCACCCTCTCTCTTTTGGCCGAAAATGAACGCACCTTCTGTAAAACCGCCAAGGGGGGCTTTGATATGCCCGCCTGTACGGAAGAAGTGGTGGAAACCGACGGAAAGAACGAGCAGCACGCAGGCGTTTTAAGGGCCTTTGCCGGGTGCATTCTGCACGGCACCCCGCTTGTGGCGAACGGGCAGGAGGGGATTTTCGGGCTTACCCTTTCCAACGCCATGCACCTCTCCAGCTGGACAGACAGCACCGTTTCCCTTCCTTTTGACGAAGAACTGTTTTTGAAGCTGCTGAACGAGCGGCGGGCAACTTCACGTGCCAAAAGCGAAAGCGGCGTTGTGTTTGACACAAGCACAAGCTATTGAAAGAAGGCGTAGGTATGCTGCGTGTGGCCATTATTGGGCTTGGCAATATAGCCCGGGTTCATCTTGAAGGCATTGCCTGCTTTGAAGGGGCTGTTTTGGTAGCCGGGTGCGATACAAACCCGGCGCAAAAAAGCCTTTTGCCCAAAGAAGCAGCTTTTTATACAAATTTTGAAGAAATGCTGGCGCGGGAAAAGCCGGATGTTGTACACATTTGCCTGCCCCATTTTTTGCATTACCCGGCCGCCAGGGCCGCCGCTGTAGAGGGGTGCCATATTTTTACCGAAAAACCGCTGGCCCTGAACAGCAGGCTGGCTGCGGCATGCGCCGGGCTGGAAGAGCAGTAAAACGTAAAAATTTGCCTCTGCATGCACATCCGCTGGAACACCACCACCAC
>JBKEBR010000479.1:0-1661 GCA_047973285.1 Oscillospiraceae bacterium
CACCAACAACGACAACGACATATACAACGCCCTGCTGAATTTGCCGGACAAATGGGCGGGCAGCGTTTTGGTGGAGTATGACCGTTATCTTATAGACGCCAACCTGGGAACCGATAAGGGCAGCGACGGCTCTTTTGAATACTATACAGCCAGTGGGAAATTTTTTGAAATAGACCAACTTAGCAATCATCTTAGCAGCAATTTGGCAAGCAGCAGCGCAACCACGCTGCGCACAGATTTTTGGATTCAACAGGATGCCTTCCAGAATGTTCTTGATTCGGTCGCCTCCTCCCTTGGCACCAGCGTGTACGCCTATTATTGGCTGGGCGTTATTTATATTTACAAGGTTTAACCGTTTGGCAAAGCATGTATTGCCCGTTTTTGCTTGCCCGCCAAGCCACAGGCCGCCAATGGGCATGGCTTTTTCCATTTATATTTTATTTTATGGTATAATTAAATAAAATAAGCCAGTGGAGGTGCTTTCTATGGTAGTTATAAAAAAGACAGACCAACAAGAAAATTTTTCTTATGAAAAGCTTGCCAACTCTGTGCGGGCCGCCAATGCCGAAACGGGTGAGCCGCTGGATGTTGAGCTGCTTTTAATGGAATTTCAAAACCTGGTGGCAAATAACGACTATGTAACCACCGGCCAAATTAACGTTATTGTATACGGCCTGCTGTATGCCAAAAACGCCCTGCAAACCTTAAAGAATTACGCGGAATACAAAAAGCAGCCCCAACCATAAGCGCGACTGCCCGGCTATTTGTTCCCTGTTGTTCCGGTGCTGTTTCCTTTACAGGGCTATAACATGTATGGCTGCAAAACAAAATACGCCAACCAACAAACACTTACTGGAGGACTTTTTATGGATATCATCGCTTCTGCTTTTTTGCCCTTGTTCGGCCTGGTTGTACTGCTGTTCGGCATTCCTTTAATCGGCTTTCTTTTTGGCATTGGGTTTTCGGTTGCGCAAAAACTGGTTCATAAAACCATAAAAATAGGGGACCTTAAAAGCAAGGTGGTAAACACCGTTGCCCCCAGCGAAGGCGAAGCGGCCAAACCCGCCGAATAATTTGTTTCCCCTGCTTTTTGCCGGGCCATGAAAGCCCATTGCCACCGGCAAAGGGGCCGCCTGTTAATTTTTTTCATCATCCATTGCCCCTGCGCCCAGCCGCCGCCACGCGGCTTTCAAGAAAAATTGCAAAATATGGCTGGCCCGTGCGGCGCTTTTTGTGGTTTTGCTTTTAAGCGCCGCAGGCTGCATAGGTGCCCCACACCGCCCGCCAAAACACAGCATCCAAAGCACCCCTCCAATTTACTTGGAAGGGTGCTTTTTTATTGCACTGTATTTTGCCGAAATTCCCTTGCTTTACAGCGCCGCACTACATTTTAAAAAATTGAAAAGGCGGTGCCGCCACCCCGCTTACCTGCCGGCTGCCCGGCGGCAAAACAGGCGCAAGGCTTTCGTTTGCCCTGCCGCTTTTTAGAAAATACCTGCTGCAAAAATCTGGCAGCGGCAAGGCCGCCGCCGTTAAAATAGCTTTTTTGCGTTTTGCCGGGCAAAGGGGCCGGTGCTTTTATGGCTCTTGCTGTTTTTTGGCTACGCCTGAACTCAAGGCCGCCAAGGCCACCGCTTTGGCCACGGCATCTTTTATGCGGG
>JBKEBR010000480.1:0-3023 GCA_047973285.1 Oscillospiraceae bacterium
AGCCAGCCAACTACGTTTCTGCTTACCCTGCCACTGTGCCATACCCCACTCCTTATTTCATACTTTTATTTCAGTGCAATACATAGCAGGTTTTTCTTCCAACCCCAGTGGTCATAGGGTAGCAACCTCTAATAAAGTTTCAATGAAAAATATAAAACAAAGGGCCTATCTGATTTCTCAGATAGGCCCTTTGTTTTATTGGGCTAAAGCATAACCACCTAAACGGATCCATACCCCGTCCACTTTTTATAACAACTATTATTATCGGCACACTTAAATTTAAAACTTGCATGCCCTTCCACTTGTTTGCACCCGCATTCCAAAACCCGAATTGGGTAAACGCCTTTTTTAAAACAAAATTTTTCTCACAACCTTTTGGTCGAGTATATTAAATCGAACGGCACATTTGTGAAACCAAGCATATTGCTTTTACCGAAGCCTTTTGCTTGGCGGTACTTTTACAGGCGGCTTATCCATTAGCCAAAATTCCTTTTCTCGCGAGATGTAGCAAAACAACCAATTCGGCTACTCCATATACCCGCCCTGCATGGGGGAAACGGCGTGCTGGGAATAGATTTTCAAAACACCTCTGGTATAGCGGGGCGGCCTTGGCCGCCATGAAGCGCGCCGCCGGGCAAATACCTGCTCCACCTCTTCTTCGCCGGCCGGCACACCGGCAATGCCTGTAACACGCAGGCTGCGCCGGTCAATATCCAGCGAGATTAAATCCCCCTCCTCCAGCAGCGCAATGGGGCCGCCTTCGGCGGCTTCGGGGGAAACATGGCCCACCACCGGCCCCCGGGAGGCACCGGAAAACCGCCCGTCTGTAATAAGGGCCACCGAGGCCGCCAGCTCGGGGTCTGAGCAAATGGCCTCGCCGGTGTAGAACATTTCGGGCATGCCGCTTCCCTTAGGCCCCTCATAGCGGATTATAACCGCGTCTCCCGGTTTGATTTTCTTTTCCAAAATGGCCGCAATGGCGTCTTCCTCACAGTCAAACGGCCGGGCCCGCAGGGTGGCTTTGAACATTTGTTTCGGCACCGCCGAATGCTTTACCACCGCCCCCTGGGGCGCAAGGTTGCCGTACAAAATACCAATGGTGCCGTTGCTGCCAATGGGGTTATCAAAAGAACGAATGATGCTGGTTCGGGCCAGGCCGGTTTTTGCAAGGTATTCATCACACCGCGCATAATAGCCGCTTTTGCGAATGTCCTCAAGGTTTTCGCCAAGGGTTTTGCCGGTAACCGTGAGCACGTTTACATGCAGCAGGCTTTTAATTTCTTCCATAACCCGCGGCACACCGCCCGCATAGTAAAAATATTCGGCGGGCCACTTGCCCGCGGGGCGAATATCTGCCAGGTAGTGCGCGTTTTGATGTATTTTATCAAAAAGGCGGGCGTCCATTTCAAAGCCAAACTCATGGGCAATGGCCGGCAGGTGCAGCAGCGCATTGGTAGAGCCCGAAATGGCGGCATGCAGCATAATGGCATTTTCGAAAGATTCTCTGGTTACAATGTCGGAGGCCTTTATTCCCTTGGTTGCAAGGGTTACCGCCTGCTGCCCGGCTTTGTAGGCAAATTCCTTCAGCTCCCGGCAGGTGGCGGGCAGCAGGGCGCTGCCCGGCAGCATCAGGCCAAGCGCTTCAGCCATAACCTGCATGGTGCCCGCCGTGCCCATAAAAGAGCAGGCCCCACAGGAGGGGCAGGCATTGTGCTTGTAGGAATCGAACTTTTCTTTTGTAATTTCCCCGCGCTGGTACATGGCGCTGTAGGTGCCAATTTGCTCCAGCGTTAAAAGGCCGGGCCCCGCTTTCATTACCCCGCCGGTTACCACCACGGCGGGAATGTTGAGCCTGCCAATTGCCATAAGGTTGGCCGGCAGCCCCTTGTCGCAGCTGGCAATAAAAACGCCGCCGTCAAAGGGGGTGGCGCTGCCATGAATTTCTATCAGGTTGCAAATGGTTTCACGCGAGGCCAGCGAGAAGTTGATGCCGTCGTGCCCCTGGGACATGCCGTCGCAGATGTCGGTGGCAAAAAACCGGGAGGGCTTTCCCCGCTGCGCCTCAATACCACGGCAGGCCTCGGTAACCAGCTCAAACAAATGGGCACTGCCCGGGTGGCTGTCTCCAAAAGTACTTTCCACCAAAATGCTCGGCTTGGCAAGGTCTTCCACCTTCCAGCCCATTCCCATGCGCAATGGGTCCATTTCGGGTGCAATGGCACGTGTTTTCTGGTTGTTCAGTTCCATGGTATCCCCTCCCAAAACAATTGTTTAAAGCTAGCAGCGGCCCCCGCTTCCAAAAAGTTTCATTTTCACCTGGGTGGCCGCCTGTACGGCCTGCACCATGGGAAGCATTAAGTCGGTACAGCCTGCGGCGGGGCGGTAGCTGTTATAGGCGGCCTCGGCAGCGGCCATATTGATGTCGGTAAAAATATTAATTTTGCTGATGCCCCCCGCAATGGTTTTTTCAAAATCACTGTCGGAAAGGCCCGAACCGCCGTGCAGCACCAGCGGGGTATTCAGCAGCCCCGCACTTTGGTGCAATATTTCAAAATTCAGCTTTGGGGTGCTTTTATAGGCCCCGTGCGCCGTGCCAATGGCAATGGCCAGGGCGTCTACTTCTGTTTGGCGCACAAAGGAAAGCGCCTGCTGCGGGTCGGTAAAAATGCTGTCATCACCCCCGGTGCCTTCGGCGCTTCCGCTGTTGGCGCCAACGTGTCCCAATTCCGCTTCAACGCTTACCCCTTTGCCATGGGCATACCGGGCCATTTGCTTTACCCTTTGCAGGTTTTCTTCAAAGGGCAGGGTGGAACAATCGTACATAACCGAGCTGAACCCAAGGTCAATTGCCTCGTAAATGCACTCTTCGGTGAGGCCGTGGTCGAAGTGCAGCACCACCGGCACGGTGGCCCTTTGCGCCATGGAACCCAGCAGGGGGGCAAGCTCCTGCAAGGAAGCAAAGGGCAGCAAATCTTCGGCGGTGCCGATAATAACCGGCGAGCGGAGCGCTTCGGCCGCGGCAC
>JBKEBR010000481.1:0-3112 GCA_047973285.1 Oscillospiraceae bacterium
GCCGAGAGGGCACCATTCTTAAACGGAGCGGGCCGCGATGCGAACAAGCGCTGAAATATTGGTTGAAAGACCTTGGGCTTGCCTGAGCAGGGGTGGGCAACAGTGGCTGAGGTAAAAGAAAACTGCGGCACCGGCACCGATATACGATAAGAAAAAACTTGATTATTAAAAATGCATTTGCAGCGCTTGCTTAAAGGTGCAGGCTTGGTTTTTGGGGTTATGTAAAGCAGGTGGCTGGCAAGATATTTTGTGGCCGCCCATTTGTGCGTCACCGGTAAAGAGTGGCGAGTTTTGTTGCGGCAGCAATATTCGCTTGCAAGCAGTATTGCTGCGGTGGGTGCAAATGGCAGACTGGCAGGGGGAAAGAACTCCGAAAAGGAAAGCGGGAAATACTGTAGGGAAACCCTTTCAGTAAAGGGACTTTTCTATAGCACCGTACACAGAAAGGGAAAATAAGCGAGCAGAGATGCCGTACCGAAGGTTTGTGTATGGAATAAAAAGTGAGGGCGGTTTATGCACTGGTGTGTCGGGCGCAAGGCTGGCAAAAGGAGACAAAAGCCAGAAAGCCCTTAAGGATACCATTTCAGCAAAGAACCCTTTTTTCATTTATGCCGCCCAATTAAAAAGGAAAAACAAGCGGGCAGAAGGTTGCCGCACCGAAGCCTTATACATGGAATAAAAAATATGGGCTTTGTTTATACACCGGTGTGCCAGGCGCAAGGCCGCCGTACGCTGCGGAGAGGGGTTTTGCTTTTTGCCCGGGCAGGGCTATTTCTACAGGGGCTTACTCCTAAACGCCCTTGTAGGTTTCTTCTATGGGCAGGGTGGCATAGCCGTTTAAAGAAGGGCCTGCCACAATGCCTGCCTGTAGTTCATAAAAGCCCTGCGCGGCAACCATGGCGGCATTGTCGCCACACAAAGAAAGCTGGGGCAAATACAAGGGTAGGCCAAGGGAGTCGGCTTTTTGCTGAACCATTTGCCGCAAAAGGCCGTTGGCGGCCACACCGCCTGCAAGGCAAAGGGCCTTTGCGCCGGTGGCGGAGGCCGCAAGGGCAAGCTTTTCAGCCAGAATGTCGGCCACCTTGTGTTGAAACGAAGCGGCCAGCCCCGGAATATCCAGCGGCTCCCCCTTCATGGCGGCTTGGTTTGAAATGTTCATTACGGCGGTTTTCAAGCCGGAAAAGCTTACGTCGTAGGGGCCGTTTGTATGGGGCGTAGGCAGCCGGTAGGCAGTGGGGCTGCCCCTTTCGGCGGCTTTGCTTACGGCGGGCCCGCCGGGGTAGCCAAGGCCCAGGGTACGGGCCACCTTATCGAAGGCTTCGCCCGCGGCATCGTCTACCGTGCGGCCCAATACGGTAAAAGAGGTGTAGCTTTCTACCTGAACAAAGTGGCAGTGCCCCCCAGAGGCCACAAGGCATAGAAACGGCGGGGCAAGGGTTGGGTAGGTTATATACAGTGAAGCAATGTGCCCCCGCAAATGGTGCACCGGTACCAGCGGCTTTTGGGCGGCAAAGGCAAGGCCTTTGGCAAAGTTTACCCCAACCAGCAGGGCGCCAATAAGCCCCGGGGCGTAGGTAACCGCCACGGCGTTTATTGTATTGGTGGTAAGGCCGGCATCGGCCAGGGCCTTTTCTGCCACCTGGCTTACGCTTTGTATGTGGCGCCGGCTGGCAATTTCGGGCACTACGCCGCCGTACAGGGCTTGCTCTTGTACGCTGGTGGCAACAATGTTGCTGCAAATAACGCGGCCGTTTTGCACAACGGCCGCGGCAGTTTCATCACAGCTGGTTTCAATTCCGAGAATTTTCATAACACAAATTCTTTCTGTTTGCAGATAAGCTGAGGTTTTGGCCATTGCGAAGCGCCTTGGGTGCGCGGATGAGCAGGTTTTGGGCAGAAATGTAAAATTTTTGAAGGATGAAAAAATAGAAATGCCGCCGCGTTTAGAGGGCTGGGCGCTAATAAAGGCCCAGTGGTTCATTTTAAAGGTTGGGTATTTTTTGAAAAGGCTTTCAAGTTGTATTTGGCAGAAAAAGAAGTTCCATGGTGAGGCCATCTTCAATTGGGTGAGAGTATAGCTGCGGGCGGTTTGCCAAAACCTGAAAGCCCAGCTTTGTGTAAAGTGCAATGGCGGCAAGGTTGGAAATGCGCACGTCCAACAAGCAACGGGTGGCGCCCGCAGCCGTAAGCTGGCCGAAGCTGTAACGCAGCAGGCTTTCCCCAATGCCGCTGCGGCGATGGGCCGGGGAAACGGCCAAAATAGAAAGCTCGGCGGTTTCTTGAAAAAGCTGAAATATACAGAACCCGGCTGGGGTACCGTCTGCAAGGGCGACATAGCCGGGGTGCCCAGCTTGTATGGCGGCGGATATGTCCGCCGCGCTCCATGAGTCTGGTGCGGTGGCGGCGAGGGAGGAGCAGGGGGCAGTGTGTTCTTTTTTAAAAAGAGTGTAAGAAATTGTCATGTTTTATATATTTTTACATGTGAAGGCAGTCCGATGAAATAACTTTGGTTGAGTAGCATATAAGGCAATATTTCCTGTGTTTTAAATTAGTATACCATAGAATGCTTTGATTTTAGAAATTAAAGCGAATAGTTTATATTTTTTTGAGTTCTATAATTGTTTTTATGGCGAACTGTGAATGTACAATTTACCGGTTTTATGGTATTCTAGCTATATATTTTGCTGGTGTAAGCATAAAAGATTTTTTATGTATAAAAATTGAGAACGAAGGAATGTGAAATTTAGGCTGTGTTGCCTGTTTGGGTAAAAATGTTTTTGGCATCGTAAAATGTTAAGTTGAGAAGAAGATATTAACTGCAGTTTGGAGATGGCCCATTGATGGAAACCGAGTTGTTGGAATACTGGAGCAAATTTGCCACAGAGGATGCAGATGTGGTAATGGAGCTTGAAAGCCTAAAAGCAACGAGTGATATTGCCGCGGTGGAGGACCACTTTTATCGGGAACTTGAATTTGGCACAGGGGGCTTGCGTGGTGCAATTGGTGCAGGAAGTAACCGAATGAACATTTACACCGTGAGAAAGGCCACGCAGGGGCTTGCCCAGTATATGCTGAAAAATGGCATCATTCCAAAGGTGGCCATTGCGTACGA
>JBKEBR010000482.1:0-2966 GCA_047973285.1 Oscillospiraceae bacterium
GCAAAATAAAAGGGTTTTGTTTTTAGCTACGCCGCGGCACCTGCTGCGGCGTAGCTGTTTTTGACAGCAAAACACCGGCCTTGTCAGCGGGGCTTGTGCCGGTTTTGCCCAAAGCCTTTCCTCTTTATGTAAGGGGGCAAGGCGGCGGCAATTGGCAAAAAGCCGAATAAGGCCGCCGGCGCCATTTTAACGGCGGCGGGGCAAACGGTGCAGGGGTGGGGTTATAAGAGGGGCTAGTGCAGTGGCCTTCGGGCACCCGCCGGTGCCGGTGCCTTTGGCAGATGGAAGAGTCCTCGCGCCCGGTGGATAGCAATGGGCAATAGCTTATAGGCGCTGCGCAAGGCTGCCCTGCCGGCGGGCGGCAGCTTACGGAATAAAAACCACCCGCCGGGCGAAAAGGCTTGTGAAAAACTTCTGCCGGTTTAAAAGGGTTTGTAAGCCTTTATTATGAAAACAATGAAAAAAGTGCGTATACAGCGCCATTGTGTGCAAAGCCTATTGTGAGAAAGGTGTTGAAAAAAGAGGGGCAGGCGATAAAGCGGTTCGTTTGATTTCTGCAAATGCAAGTTTTTTATTTTGCGCCGCGTGCGGCGTGGCGGGTATTTTGTGGCTGCCCCTGTGTGTAAAATGAAGGCGGCAAAGCCGGTAAATGGGAATTATGGGGCAAATTGAAAGGGCAGGCGGCGGTGCGGCATGGAAAAGGGTTTTTGTGTAAAAAATACGGCTGAATACCCCGCTGCAAGCGGAAAAGAAAAAAATTAATATTTTTTTTAAAAACCCTGTTGACAAACCCATACCGGCATGGTATTATTTGAACAAGTTAGCAACGGCTAACAGTGAAATGCCTCGGCGAGGCAATTTTTTTCGGGCAAGATGTTAGCAGCGGGTAACTTGGAGGTGTGGCCAACATTGTCTCCGGCAGTGGAACAGGCTTTGGCACAACATTGCGCCCCGGTTTTAATGGGCTGCAAAGCGGCAAACCTTTTTTCTTGCGCAGGGCAGCCTGCAATGCTGCCTGCCTGTGCTACACAGCTTGCGGCCCGCAGCATTGCCATACGGCTTTTGGGCGGCAGCAATGGCCGCAGCCTGGTGTTTGTGTACCGGCCCACGCAGCTTGAAACGGCCCTTTGCCACCCGCTTGCCAAAACACAGCTTGGCAAGCTTGGCTACCCGGTAACAGGCAGGCTGGAAGAAATGCTGAATTTTTTACAGCAGCGCCTGGAAAAGCAACAGGGCTTTCCCCATGAAATTGGTTTTTTTCTTGGGTACCCCGCAGCCGACGTGGTAGGCTTTATGCATTACCGCGGCCGCCACTGCAAGCATTGCGGCCTTTGGAAGGTATACAGCAATGTAGAGAGGGCCAAGGCCCTGTTTAAAGAATATGAAACCTGCCGCTGCGAGCTGCTTCGCTACCTTGCAAAGGGCGGAAGCATTTATGATATGTATATGGATCGTGTTGCAGGTTGATTAAATTTACAGGAGGCAACAACACATGGGCAAAACAGCAGTAATTTATTGGAGCAGTACCGGCAACACAGAGACAATGGCAAACGCCATTGCGGCTGGCCTGAAACAGGGAGGCCAGGAGGCAGAGATATTTGCCGTAGCCGATGCGCCCGATGTTGCCGATTATGATAAGGTAGCCTTTGGCTGCCCTTCCATGGGGGATGAGACCCTGGAAGAAAGTGAATTTGAACCCTTTTACGAAGCGGCCGAAGCAAAAATTTCCGGCAAAAAGGTTGCCCTGTTCGGCTCTTACGGCTGGGGCGACGGCCAGTGGATGCGGGACTGGCAAAAACGCGCCGAGGACAAAGGCGCCGTGGTTTTTGAAGAGGGCTTCATTCAGAATTATGAACCCGATGAAGCGGCCTGTACTGATTTTGGTACCCGGTTTGCCGCATTTTAAATAGACTTACTCCTTCCTTTCCGGTTTATATATGCCGCTGCGTTCGTTTCCCGGCGCAGCAGGAAGCTGTGGATTCCCTCCCGTTTTTACAGTATCCAAACAAAAAGGGGCCTGAATTTCGATTCAGGCCTTTTTTTGTTGTGCGTGTTGGCTTGCCTGAAAGCAACCGCTGTGCAGGTGGCAGAAGTGCCCTTTGCGTTACGTAAAAAGGTCTTTGGCTTTTTGTTGTTTGCTTGGTTTGCGATCACTTGCAAAACCAGAAAAAAGCAAGCGTGCCGCTTGAACGGCGGCAGAGCACTTTATGCAAAGGGAATGGCCTTTTCAATGCCGCTTTGGCCCCGCAGGCATTCTCTCTTTGTAAGGGTATAAAGGGGCGAGAGTGGGCCATTCTACCCATTCGGCAGGGAGCTTTTTTAAAAAACGCCGCCGCGCCACCTTTTGGGAAGGGCGGCTGTAAACAAGCGGCAAAGGCAGGGGTGAAGGGCAAAGCGACAACCATTTTAAAAGGCAGCTTTGCCAAGGGACCGTGGCAAGGCCGGTGTAATGGCACGGTGAAGATAAATAAGGTTGAGGATGGCGCGTGGCGTGGCAAAGCCGGTGCTGCCCCTGAGCAACGCGGCGCCAAGCAAAAGAAAGCCCCTCTTGGCGGTGGTGTAAAACCACACAGTGCAAAGAGGGGCCGGCCTTTTTAATTAAAGCAAAAAACGAAATGGCCGGGCCCTTTTATGACAAAGCCCAAGGGGCCGCCAGGTGGAAGGCCACCAGCAAAACAGAGCACAGGGCAAAAATGCGGTGGGCTTTTACAAGCCCCGGTTTTTTGCGAAGGAAGAAAAGAAGGCCAAGCAAGCCGGTTAGCAGAAAGGCAATGGCGGCAAAGGTGCCGGTGTGAAAGGTGAACGAGCCCAGGGCCAGCCAGCCATGCACGGCGATAACCACCAGCAAAATGGCCCCCACGGGCTTATGCAGTGTGCGCAAAAATTTTATGCTGCGGAAATAAAGGGCAGATTTGCTGTGAAAAAACCACTGGTTGAGCTTTCTGAGCAAGTAGGGGAGAAGAAGA
>JBKEBR010000483.1:0-2224 GCA_047973285.1 Oscillospiraceae bacterium
CATGGTACGAGGAGTACGGCTACGGAGAAAAAAAGATAGAGGCCGCAAGGCTTGCGGCGGCCGACAAGCACAACGACATTGGCTACCTGAACGGCATTCTGCGCAAGTGTCACGGCAAGGGCTATGACGCCGTGCAGGACATGCAGCATGCGGAGGGGGCCCGCAACCTTCGGGTGCAGGGCAGCCGCTCCGCCAAGGCGCCGGAGGACGATATTTAGAGGAACGCAACCGGCTATGTGCCGCTGCAGCGGCGGGAGGGAAAAGGATGAACCGTCAGGAATTGTTTCGCACCGCGCGCCAAAAAATAGAGCAGCGGCGCCAGCGGGCGGAAACCGAAGGGGAGGCCCGCCGGTAGAAAATTTTTGAAGCGGTGCCCGGCCTTACCCAGCTGGTGGCCCAGCAAACGGCGGTGGGTACGGCCGCGGCCGGCCTTGCCGCCGCAGGCATGGCAGAGCAGGCGGCGGCAAAGCGCGCCGAGCTGCAGGGCATTGCAAAGCGCCGCGCCCTGCTGCTGGCCCAGCACGGCTACACCGAGGCCGATTTGCGGCCCCGTTACAGCTGCCCCCTTTGCAAAGACACCGGTTACCGGGGCGGGGCCATGTGCAGCTGCGTTATAGAAGAGGCCAAGCGCCTGCGCAGGCAGGAGATTAACCAGGCGGGGCCCCTGCGGCTGTGTAGCTTTGCCAGTTTTTCGGTGCAGCGCTACCCCGAAAGCAAGGAGGGGGTGGCCGCTTCGCCCCGCGCGGCCATGCAGCATATTTTGGGCGACTGCCGCGATTATGCCGAGGACTTTGGCCCCCAAAGCCCCAGCCTGTTTATGTACGGCGATGCGGGCCTTGGCAAAACCCACCTGGCCCTTTCCATTGCCGCCCAGGTGCTGGAGGCGGGGTTTGACGTTATTTATGTAAGCGCGCAAAGCGCTTTTTCCGCCATTGGGAAAGACCGGTACGAAAACACAGGGGAGGGGCTTTTCCAGTCGATGCTGGAGGCGGATTTGCTGGTGGTGGACGACCTTGGCACCGAGTATCTAGACGCCTACACCGGCAGCCGTTTTTACGAGCTTGTGAACACCCGGCTGAACCGCCGCCCCACCATTTACACCACCAACATTTGCAAGCAAGACCTTTTGAACCAGCGCTACACCGAAAAAATTGCTTCCCGCCTGCTGGGGGAATGCCACCTTATGCGCTTTATAGGGCGGGATTTGCGCCTGTACAAATAAACCGGCGGCAAAGGGCGGCTGCCCTGCCGCGGCACAAAACAAAAAACTCCCCGGCCAGGCCGGGGAGATTTTTTATGCAATAAAGGTTACAGCTTGCCGGCCAGTGCGCGGTCCAGCAGAATGGCGGCAAAATCCAGCGCGTTGTACAGGCCGTTTTTCATGCTTTGCTTTGCAATGCGGTCTTTCGGCGAAAGGCTGGTGTCGGTGGAAAGCAGCATTACGTTAATTTTGTCGGGCATTTCCCCGCCGTTTTCCTCTTTGGTGGAGAGTACCTGCATAAAAACAACATAGTCGTCTGCCATGCTGCCGTAATACATTTCGTTTTTCGAGCGAACCAGCGGGTGCCCCTTATAATTCAATTTGGCCTCAAATGCCATAGTAAAACTCCTTTACTAAAGTACTTCCATACACAAATCCTGTTCCTATAATACCGTAAAATGCGCTGCAGCGCAAGCAAAAGCCCGCAGGGCAAAACAAACCCCGGGCACGGTGCGGCCGCGCCCGGGGCACAGGTTTATCATTCACCCAAATAACTCTTTACAAGTTCCTGCAAAATGTCGTCCCGGTCTACCTTGCAAATTTTGGTGCGCGCCCCTTCAAAGGTAGTTATATAGGTTGGGTCTTCCGAAAGAATATACCCAACAATTTGGTTAATCGGGTTGTATCCCTTCTGTTTCAGTGCGTCATACACTTCACTTAAAATTTGTTTTATCTCACTGTCTTCATCATCTTTTACGGAAAAGATGGTGGTTGTGGGATCGCTCATAGGGCAACCTCCCTTATAAAATGACTTTGAAAAAAATAAAACTTTCCTGCATATAGTATAATATGAAGAAGCAACAATTGCAACACAAAGCGCAAAGTTGCGGGGCAAAAAAACCATTGAATAGTTTTTTTCAGCAAAGTTTTTTGAGCGGGCGGGCGGCCGGGGGCAGCCTGCAGCCCCCCTGCGGGGGCAAAATTCAGCTTCGCAGGGCAACGCCAAGCTGTTCAAGGTTGTTC
>JBKEBR010000484.1:0-15508 GCA_047973285.1 Oscillospiraceae bacterium
CTAGAAATTCCTTGTCGCCCAGGCGCATGGTTAAAGGGACGGTGGTTATGCCCATCTCTTTTTTCAGCTCGGGCGTCAGGTCGCAGCAGCTGTCGGTTATAATTTTATACTCCATTTTTCCTCCTTTGGTGTGCGGTATGGGGCCGGCACAGGCAAGCAGAGCTATGGGGCGGTGTGGGCTTGCTCCATGCTGCAGCCCTTGCATTTGCCGCTGCACATCCAAAGTTCATCGGCCACCGGCGCCCACACGGCGGCGGCACTGCGGCTTTTGGAGGTGAAGTTGCGCACATCCTCGGGGCTTTGCAAGTCGGAGCTGTGCGCGCCGCTGGTTTCCACCATGTTCACCAAAGCGTCGGGGTTGTCTAGCATGGGGCAGGGGCGCAGGTGGTTTTCGTTGAAGGGCTGGCCCTGGTAATACGCTTTGAACAGGGGAGATTGCAGCCCTTCCAAAATGGTTTTGTTATAAACGCTGGAGTCGGAATAGTGGATGAAGGCGCAGGGCTCCATGTCGCCGTTGGCGTTGATGTGCAGGTAGCGGCGGCCACCGGCCAGGCACCCCTGAGAGTATTCGCCGTCGTTCCAAAAATCCAGAGTAAACAAAGGCTTTGTGTCGCGGAAGGCCCGCACCCTTTCGTACATCCAGGCGCGCTGCTCGGCGGAAACCATCAGCTCCGGCACGGCGGCGTTGCCCACCGGCATGTAGGTGAAAAACCAGCAGAATTTGGCGCCCCAGCTAATCATTTGGTCGAAATACTCTTCGCTGCCTATCATTTCCACATTCTGGCTTGTGTAACAGCAGGAGATGCCAAAGGGCAGGCGCCGCTCTTTCAGCAGGGCCATGGCGCGTTGTACCTTTGCAAAGGTGCCCTTGCCGCGCCTGAAGTCGGTATCCTCTTCAAAGCCCTCTACGCTGATGGCGGGAATAAAATTTTTCACCCGCAGCATGTCGTCGGCAAAGGCCTCGTCAATAAGGGTGCCGTTGGTGAAGACGGTAAAGGCACAGTCGGGGTGGGCTTCGCACAGGCGAATAAGGTCTGCCTTGCGCACCAGCGGCTCGCCGCCGGAATACAGGTAAAAATAAGTGCCCAGCTCTTTGCCCTGCTTAATAATGGAATCCAGCGTTTCGTAGCTCATGTTCAGCTGGTGCGAATACCCGGCGGCCCAGCAGCCAATGCATTCAAGGTTGCAGGCGCTGGTTGGGTCCAGCAGCATGGCCCAGGGAACGTTGCAGTCGTATTTTTCCCGGTTGGCCAGCTGGGTAGGAAAGCCGTTCAGGCTGGCGTTCAGGCCGAAATTCCGAAAAATGGTTTTCAGCACATCGTTGTCAATGTCCTTCCATAAATCCATAATAAATTTGTGCCAGTTGTTGGTGGGGTCGTCCAGCACCTTCCCAATCAGTTCTTTTTGGCTGGCAAAGTTTTCTTTGCCCCCAATAATGTCCAGCCAGTTTAAAAGCTTTGGCAGGTTTTCCTCGGGGCTGTCGCCAATATAGTTCATGGCCTGGTTCAGGGCAAATTCCTGTACTTTGTATTTTAGTCCCATAATGTTGTTGGTTTCCTTTCCGTATTGGAAGAACAAACAATGTTCCGCGGCCCTGCCGCGGAACACAGCTTGCCGTACAAAATTGCGTGCGGTTTTAAAATGCCGGGCAGCCTAGGCTCTTTTGGAACGGCGGTAGATTAAAACGCCGATAACGGCAACGGCCACAACGGCAATGGCAACAATAACGGCAACGGTTGCAGTGCTCATTTGTATGTACCCCCCTGTGTTGAATTTTTATAAAAACGGTATGGTGTTTGTATGTGCCTGCCGCCTTTTATGAAAGGCGCGGAAGAATATTTTGCATCAGCTTTTTTTGGCGCGGCGGTAAACCAGGGCGCCAATGGCAACTACGGCCACAGCAACAACGCCCACCACAACAACGGTGCCCATGAATGCTTCACCTCCTACAATAGATTTATGGAAAAGGACGCGGTACCCAGCCGTGCCTTTATCCATCTCGTGCTTAGCTGCTAGAATGAGAGCGGATTGGACTGACGACGTCACCAAGAACTGATTGATTCACGTTCGTCAAGGAGTCTGTCAGCCCGCTCTCTCATTCGCAGCGTTCGATTTGAGCAGGTTGTCCCGCCATTTTGGTGTGTTCGCGTAACCCGGGAGATTGAATAGGCATTGAGAAAAGGGCGGATGCCAATACCAAATCATTCATCTTCGGGAGGTTTTGAAATGAACGCGGTCGGAATCGACGTATCCAAAGGTAAGAGCATGGTCGCGGCCCTACGTCCGTTCGGAGAAGTGACCATCACGCCGTGCGAGGTGATGCACACTGAGGCAGCTCTTGAACGTCTTGCCTATCAAGTTATCGCCCTTGGCGAGGACACACGGGTCATCATGGAAGCTACCGGGCGTTATCACGAGCCCATTGCGACGGCACTGCACGAAATGGGGATTTACGTCAGCGTCCTTAATCCCATCGTCATCAAACAGAGTGGGGCTGGCTCTGTGCGCAAGGTCAAGAATGACAAGAAGGACGCGCTGAAAATTGCGAAGTATGGTCTTGACAACTGGACGAAACTGCGTGAACATACACCCATGGACTCTATTAGGCAGCAACTGAAGCTCTTCAGCCGTCAATACAACCTGTATATGAAAATATCGGTATCGCTTCAAAACAATCTCATTTCCCTGCTGGATAAGACATTCCCCGGTGCCAACGAGCTTTTCAGTAGCCCTGCCCGTGCCGACGGCCATCAGAAATGGGTGGATTTTGTCGTAGATTTTTGGCATTGTGATTGCATCTGCCGAACAAGTGTGGAAGCGTTCACCGAGCGCTATCGCAAATGGTGTAAGCGTAAAGGTTACAATTTCTCTGAGGACAAAGCCTTGGATATTTGCGCTTCCAGTGCCGGACACTTTCCCACACTGCCAAAAAACGACACTACGAAACTCCTGATCACTTCTGCCGCTACCGAGCTTACTGCCACCACTAAAGTTTTGATGACAATCAGAGCCGAAGCTATTCGGTTAGCCAGGTTACTGCCAGAATACGAAACTGTGTTGGCTATATATGGCGTGGGCGAGATTACGGCGGCGTTGCTTATGGCGGAACTTGGGGATGTGCGGCGTTTCAGTAATCGCGGTGCCATCGTCGCCTTTGCCGGTATTGACCCGGAGGTCAACCAGTCCGGCTCTTTCCGGCGAGAGAGCAACCCAGCTTCCAAACGCGGTTCATCACATCTGCGTAAGACGCTGTTTCAGGTTGTATGCACCTATATCAAAAAATCTCCCTCCAATGAGCCCGTGTACCAGTTTCTAGACAAGAAACGCGCCGAGGGTAAGCCGTATTATGTCTACATGACCGCTGCCGCTAACAAATTCCTGCGCATTTACTATGCACGGGTTAAAGAGTATTTAACCTTGGCTGAAAGCAACAACAAGGTATAACAACGCCTCTCCTGTCGCTCGGTTGCCACAAAATGGTAGCGTGGCGGCTTTTTTGTTCTGCCATCCTTTAAATTTAAAGAACTTTTCTTTTTTCATAATTTGGCTTGACTTTTATTTGCAGGACTCCTTTGAAAAATTTTGACAGGCTGAACCCGGTTACGCAAGCAGCAGGCCCGCCTGCTCGCAGGTGTCGTAAACAATGTCGTACTGTTCCTCAATAAGCGGGGCCGTTTTAATGGCCTGAGATTTTTTCACTTTAAGGTAAGAGAAATACCCAAGCCCCCAGCCAATAAAACCCAGCACCCCAAAAACAATGCACAAAGCAATATTGGGGGTGAAAACCGCAATGTTGAAAACCGAAAGCGCCATAAAGGCGGTGCCGATAAACCCAAGAATAAATGCCGCCGTAAGGGCGCTTGCGTTCTTTTTCCGTTCCAGGGTTTCAATGGTGCTCAGGGCGTTTTCGCATTTCCGCTGCAGCACGTTTACCTCGGCGCGGTTTTTAATTTTGCGGTCGCGTTTTAGTTTCAGGGTAATTTTCTCAGGGTTCGACAAAACCGCCTCGCGGCCTTCGGCGGCCTCCCAGCCAAAGCTGCGGTAGCAGTCGGTATACAGGGCTTCCTCGTTGCGGTTTGCGGTAATGGTGGCATACTCGTAAGTTTTAAACTCACTCATGGTTTCTCCTCTTTTCTTAATGATGAAGTTGGGTTGTATAGTCGGGCTTTTCGGTGTAGTCGATGATGACTTTGGTGATGCCAAAGCCAATGAGCAGGACGGCAGCGGCGGCAAGGATAGACGCAACAATTTTCATTTGTTTTCTCCTTTGTCAGTTGGTGCTTTTATTATGCGGCGGCGGTTCCCGCCACTTGTCAAACTTTTGTTAAAGAAATATTAATTTGGCCGCCTTTTAATGCAATGGTTCAATATTGGTTTGGTTGCCCTTTTGAAGGGCCATGGCCGCCGCTACAAAGGCGGCGGCACAACCGGCCTTTGCGGCGGAAATGTTGGCTGGGTGGGGCCGTTTACGGCCGGGCCGCTTTGAACCGGTACCAGAGGGTGTTTACAAGGGTGGCGGCCAGCAGCGCCAGCACCGCAATGCCGGCCATAAGGGTAAAGGTTTCCATGGAAAGCTCCTTTCAATTGGTTTTTAAAATAATTTTGCAAGGGAAATGTTTGTATGGTTTTTTATAAAAGTGGTTGGTATGCCTGTAGTATGGGCCCGGGTTATTGGCTAATTGTCAAACAAATGTTGATGCAATATTAATTTTGCCGGGGGAAAGATGGGCCGCAAAGCGGTGGCAAAAAAACAGGCACCCACGGTGGGGTACCTGTTTGCAAAGGGGTTATTTTTCCTCTTTTTCTGGGCTTTCCTGTTTTTCTGCGTTTTCGCGGGGGTCTTGCTGCAAAAAGGTTTCCACAAACTTGTTTTCAATTTTTTTGTAGCCTGCTACCACGCTGTCCTCTATGGCTTTGTAGCCGGAAACAACCCCTTCCTCAATTTTCTTGTAGCCCTCTACCACGCCCTCTTCAATTTTTTTCTGCGTTTCCATAACCTTACCCATTTATGTTTCCTCCAATTTTTGCCCTGCCGGGGAATACCGGCTGGTTTGATGTTGTTATCATACCGGGCGGCTGCCGCCCGAATGTTTAAAAGCTGTTAAAAAGAAATTAATGTACACCGGCACTATGCTGCCGTTAAGGCGGTGGGTGCTAAATAACCTGCTTTTGGCAGCCGGCAAGGGTGCAGGCATAGTCTGAAAGCTGCGCGGCCACGCCCAGCTGCTCCCAGGGTTTGCTGCGGCAGTTGGCGCCAAAGTGCCCGTACGCAGAGGTGGAGGCGTAAATAGGGCTGCGCAGCTGCAAGCGGCTGATGATGGCCGAGGGGGTAAGCGCTACCACATCGCAAATGGCCTGGGTAATGGTTTTGTCGGGCAGCAGGCCCGTGCCGAAGGTGTCTACCATTACGCTGGTTGGCTGCGCCACGCCAATGGCGTAGCTAAGCTGTATTTCGCAGCGGCTGGCAAGGCCGGAGGCAACCACGCATTTGGCAAGGTAGCGGGCCATATAGCTGGCGCTGCGGTCTACCTTGGTGGGGTCTTTGCCGGAAAAGGCGCCGCCGCCATGCCGGGCGTAGCCGCCGTAGGTATCCACAATAATTTTGCGGCCTGTTAAGCCGGTGTCGGCGGCGGGGCCGCCAAGCACAAACCTGCCGGTGGGGTTTACATAAACAATGGTGTCAATGTCCATCAGGTTGCCCGGAATAACCTCTTCAATAACCTGCCGAACAATATCCTGGCGCAGGGTGCTTTCGGTTACCGCGGGGCTGTGCTGGGCGCTTATTACAACGGTGTGCACCCGCAGGGGCACGCCCTTGTAATACTCTACCGTAACCTGCGCCTTGCCGTCTGGGCGAAGGTAAGGCAGCAGCCCGCTTTTGCGCACCTTTGCCAGCCGGTTTGTAAGGGCGTGGGCCAAAGAAATTGGCAGCGGCATCTTGTCGTCTGTCTCGTCGCAGGCATAGCCGAACATCATGCCCTGGTCGCCTGCGCCAAGCTCTGCGGGGCTGCCCTGTTTTGTTTCCAGCGCGTTGTCAACGCCAAGGGCAATATCGCAGGACTGTTCGTGCAGCGAAACCTCTACCTTTATTGTGTCCGCGTTAAAATGGTAAAGGTCGTTGTCGTAGCCTATTCTTCGCACGGTGTCTCTTGCCACCGCCTCGTAGTTTACCTGCGCGGCGGTGGTTACCTCGCCCATTATTTTCAGGGCCCCGGGCTCTGCCGTAACCTCGCAGGCGCAGCGGGACGCCGGGTCCTGCGCCAGCAGGGCGTCCAGAATGGCGTCTGCCACACAGTCGCACAGCTTGTCGGGGTGCCCCTCGGTTACAGATTCTGATGTGAAGAGGCTTGTCTCCGGCGGGCAGGTGCTTTCGCTTTTCGTAGGTGTTTCCATTTGAAAATCCTCCTTATATACTGTGGTTTGGCTTGTATAACCTGCATAATTTGTTGCCCGAAACCGGCTATGCGGCGTCTAAAGAGCGGCCTTTTTCAGGGGGGCCCTGCTTGCAAAGCGCGGCGGGCGCGGGCTGGGGTATGGCGCGGGGCTTCACCGGTTCCATTTCGCGAAGCAAATCGTTGCAGGTGAAGTTGGTTTTGGTATAAAGGCTGCTTTTTTTAACCATGGGCAGAATGATGGGAATAGAGGCAAAGGCGCCTATGGTGTCGTTGATGAAGTCTTTCATGGTGTCCATAAGGCCGGGGTTGGAAAGGTTCGAAACGTTTTGCAGGGCCGCCCATTCATTCGCGGGAAGGGTGTTTTGCCAGCGCTGCATGTTCATGCCCAAAAGGGAATCGCCGGCATATTCAAAAATTTCCCAAAGCACGCCGCAGGCAATGGCAAAAATGACCGTGAGGGCCACAACGCAAGCCGGGTTTATTTTGTTTCGCACCGCCGGGTCTTTGTTCAGGGCCAAAAACAGCATGTAGCCCACCAGGGCAAACAATACACCGGAGGAGAGGTGCAGCATAGAATCCCACCAGGGGAACAAATCGTAAAAGTGGAGCATTTCCCCAAAAAACATGGCCAGGTAAACAAATACCACAAAGGCAGTTTCCAGCAAGGCGGGCATTGGTATAAGCCCAAGCCGCCGCACAAGGCCGGGCAGCAGCGTTAGGGCCGTGGCCACCAGCGCGGTAAGGGCCGCCATAAATTCGTTGCCGGCAAAGGCATTGGCGGCAACGCTAAGCTGAATGCCCCTTGCCAAAGCGCCAAGGCAGGCCAATGCCAGCAAGGCCTGAATGCAAACAACCAAAATGTTGGGCTGCCTGTTGGGTTGCGTTATTGCCGCACGTTGTGTTGGTGTCATGGTGGGTGCTCCTTATTTGGGGTGGGTGGTTCGTTTTCTTGTGGTTATTATGCCCGTGGGATATTCCTTAAATGTCAAACAATTGTTAAAGAGATATTAATTATAAAAAAGCCGGAAATTTTCTGTATTTATATGGAAAGTACAGAAAAAAGCGGCTGCCGCAGCGGCCCTTTGTTGCGGCCTTTTGGCCGCGGCACGGAAAAAAATATGGGCGGCTTTGAAAGGAACTTGGGGAAAAAGGGGTGGTTCCGGTTGCTTTTAAAAGGCCGCACAAGCCCAGGCGCCTCTGGCGTTGCTGCAAATGGAGCGGCAGGGCTGGCCCGGCAAAAAACAACCGGCGGGGCGGTTGCCGCCCTGCCGGTTGTTTTTTGCCCCTGTGTAAAGGGGCCTGTTTTTAGGGGCGGGGCATTACTCTTTAATGCCCTTTATAACCGGAACCAGGCACAGCAGCAGTACAATGCCAACCAAGCCAACAACAATGCCGGGCACCATAAGGTTGGCCCAAACCATTGTCATGCACATGCCAACGCCAAGGGTTAGCGCGCCCACAATGCCCAGCAGTACGGTGCCAATTGCCCTGCCGCTTAGCTTAATGGGGGCCTTGTTTTGCATTTTGCGGCGCACAAGCAGCATAACCAGCAGTATTGCAAGGCCTATGCCTGCCACAACTATGCCCTGTGTAAAAGCGCCCCAGGCGGGCAGTAAGCACATGCACATGCCAATGGCAAATAAAATGCCGCCAATGGTGCCCAAAATCATAGATACGAAATTACTTTTTTTCATTTTTTGAATCCTCCCAATATTTTGTGTTTGCGGTTGCCCGCGCCCAGTTGCTATGGGTACAAGTATAGGTGCCAATTGTTTACCGGTTGATAAACAAATGTCAAAGAAATATTAAAAGTACCAAAGTTTTATACAAATACGGCAATTGTTTGTGCCGGTGCAAACTCAAGCGGTGGGGCAAGGGCGCCCCAACCGTAAAACGCCGCACATAAAAATGCCGCCCCAAAGCCAAAGGGGCGGCGTGTTGTTTTAATGCGGGCCGTGCGGCGTTTTTTTATTGTTGCGGCGGCCTTGCGCAAAGGGCTTGCGGCCGGCAAACTTCTTTGCGGGGGCAATTGTGCGCCCTTTGGGCGGGGGCGGCGGCGCGCCCTGCTACAGGCCCGGTTCTTTTTCAAACAAGCCGCTGTTTAAGGGCTCGCCGCTTTCAAAGGGCCCGGTTAATTCGGCCTGTTTTATTTTTTTCAGTTCCCGGCCTGCGTTTACCACCATATAAACGGCCATACCCAAAATAAAAATGAGAACGGCAGAGCCTGTGGCGATGTTCATACGCTGCTGAAAGCCCTCCGGGCCGGAGCCAAAAGAGGCAAACATTGCCGTTTGAAGGGTTAAAATGGAAACCAGGGCCGTAACAAGGCTGATTGCCTTTGACGCCGACAAAAGAGGGCTTTTCAGCTTGCGGTATTGAATGACACTGACAACAGAAGAGATGATGCAGTAAAAGGTGTAGGCCGCCACCGCAAAAATGAGCGTGCCGGGGTAGGCGGAGCCCTCGCCGTTTTGCACCACCCGCAAAACCACGCCGGTTAGGGCAAGGTTTATTGCCACCAGCAGCAGGCCGCACAGCCGGTATTCCCGGTACTCGTTTTTCAAGCTCATGTTTGGCCTGCGCAGGTGAAGCAATAAATGCAGGCGCACAACACACAGCACCACATAATAAATGCCCATGGCGGTAGACCAGAAGGAAAAATACACAATGCCGGTGGCCAGCTTAAGCACCGCAAAAAGCAGGTTCACAATGAACGAGCCCACCATGCCGGCAAGCACCCGAAAGGGAATATCGGTTAGGTAGCGCCGCGCGTACCGGTTGTTGTACACCGCCTGCTTTGCCTTTTTTGCCACCCGAACCATGCGGGCGACGGCAATGGTAAGCGCATAGGCAGACACGGCGTAAACAAGGTAGGCAAGGGGGGTGGCATCCAGCCTGTTGAAAAAAACATACAGCAACGCGGCGCAGCTTGCCAGCGGCAAAAGAAAGGCCAGGCCCCTGCCCGGCCACAAAAAACGGGGCCGCAGCTGCCCGGCCTTTTTTATAACGCCGGCGGGCGCAATTTTTGGAAGAAAGGGCGGCCGGGGTTTGTTGTTTTCAGCCAAGAAGGTTACCTCCGCAGTGTAATGGGCGGTGCTGGAATGCAGGGGCGGGCATAGGGCGAAGGGCTTGTTTGCAAAGCCGTGCCGCCCGCTTTTTTAAAAGTGGGCTTATCTTTATACCCTGCTATGGCCAAAGTGGGGGCCCTGCCGCCCACGCGGGGGCTTTCCCACGGGGGAAAGGCGGCTGTTTAGCGGCGGGGCGCGCAAGCCCCGGCTACGCCAAAACCGGCAGCCCCACGCAAATGCGGGTGCCCCTGCCCAGGCGGCTTTCTGCCGTAAGGCTGCCGCCGCATAAATCAACAATTCTTTTTACCAGCGCCAGCCCCAGGCCGTTGCCCTCTTTGGAATGCGAGGCGTCGCCCTGGTAAAATTTCTCAAAAATATGCTTGCGGGTTTCCTCTGCCATGCCGCAGCCGGTATCGGTTATGGCAACAAAGGTATACCCGCCTTCGGTTGTTTGGGAAAGGCGGATGCTTCCGTTTTTCTCTGAAAATTTAACCGCATTGGAAAGCAAGCTGTTCCACACCATTTCCAGCACATGGGGGTCGAACGCCACCATGGCGGAATCTTCCAGCTCGGCAGTAAATTCAATGTTCTTTGCCTCCCACTGCTCTTCAAAGGCAATGGCGCATTCGCGCAGCTGGCCGGCAAGGCTGTAGGGCGCGGCGGCGGCAATAATTTCCTGGTTTTCCAATTTGTTGAGCAGCAAAATGTTGGTAACCAGGGCAGACAGCTTTTTGGAGGCCTCGATAATAGACAGGGTGTAGTCTTCGCGCAGCTCTTCCGGCAAGGCGGGGCTGCGCAGGGCCAGGGCATAATTTTGAATAACCGCCACCGGCGTTTTAATTTCATGCGAGACATTGCCAATGAAATCGTCCTTCATTTCGTCAATGCCGCCAAGCTCTTTCGCCATGGTATTGAAGTCGTCTATCAGAACCTCCATGTAATCTTTTTTGCCGTCTTTGCGCATGGGGGCAACCCGCACCGAAAAATTGCCCGAAGCCAGCTGCCGGGCGGCGCTGCCCAAATACCGAACCGGCCGGTTGAAGGATACGTTGCGAACCCCCACAATAACGCAGCACACCACAAGGCTTGTAAGGCAGGCGTAGCCCACCAGGGAGGGGGCCATTTCCACCCAGGAGGAGCCGCTTTCCACCATGGCAATGTACACCATAATTTGGCAGCTGTTAATGATGAGCAGCCCAACAAAAACAAACAGAAAAAAGCCCCAAGAGAAAGATTTTACGTTTACCCTTGCGTCTTTCTGAAGCTTTGGCCGTTTTTTCTGCTTTTCGGTTTGCAAAGGCCGCAGCTTTGCCTGTGCCGCGGCAAATTGCTTTTCCGCTTTTTCCAGGGCTTTTCCCTCCCTGGCTGCTTGCTTGCTCACTTCAGCACCGCCTTGTAGCCCAGCCCGTGCACCGTTACAATTTCAAACCCGCTGCAGGCAGCAAACTTGTCTCTTATTTTGTTGATGTACACATCCACCGAGCGGGGGGTGCTGTCCACATCCATGCCCCAAAACTCGTCCCGCAATTGGCTGCGGGTAAAGGTGCGCTTTGGGTAGCTGAGCAGCTTGAACAGTATATTAAACTCTTTAACGGTAACCGGCACCTCTTCGCCGTTCAGGTAAGAGGTCATTTCGTCGGCGTTCAGCACCAGGTTGCCCACCTCCAGCTTTTTTTCATTGGCAATTTTGGCCCGCCGCAAAAGCGCGTTAATGCGCAGAATAAGCTCGTCCATGTCGATGGGCTTAACCATGTAATCATCAATTCCAAGCTTAAAGCCCTTTTGCTTGGCCGAAATATCGTCGCGGGCGGTCATGAATAAAATGGGAATGTCCCTGTTCAGCTCCCGCACCTGCTTTGCAAATTCAAACCCGTCAATTTCCGGCATCATAATGTCGGATACAATCAGGTCAATCAAATTGTCGGTAAGGGCGTCAAAGGCCTGCATGGCAGCCGTGGCGCCAATTGCTTCAAAGCCATTGTCCCGCAGGGCCGCGCACACAATGTGGTTCAGCTTTATATCATCTTCCAGCACAAGAATACGTATCATTTGGCTACTCCTTACGGTGTTTGTGTTCGGCTGTGGCAATCGTACTATACGGTTGTTAAATAATTGTTAAAAAACATCCCGTTTTGCATAAAAAAGGGTTTAATATTATTTTAACATTTTTTTAAAAAGAAAATACAGCGGCCGGGGTAAAATTACACGGCAGAATAAAAGCAATGGTTGCAGAGGAGCTGTGCTTATGAAAAACCGGCAGGCGGCGCACCGCAGTGTAGACAATGTGGGAAAGGCGTTTGTGGCGGTTCAAAGCAAGCGGGCGCCAAAGGTGTTTCAAATTGGCTGTGAATTGTGCAGGCCCGTAAATGAAGTTTTTTTAAAGCGGGCGCTGCGGCAGGTAATTGAGCAGTTCCCCTTTTTTCAGGTGGAGCTTGAGAACGGCTTTTTTTGGCCGCGGCTCACCAAAAGCAGCCGCGAGCCGGTGGTTACGCCAAGGGTGCTGCCCCAGTGCGGCCAGCTGCACGGCAAAAAACGCCCGGGCCTGCTGTACGAAGTAACCTACGGGGGAAGCTGGGTTTACCTTGCAATCTTTCATGGCTTAACCGATGGAATGGGCGCCGCCTGTTTTTTGCGAATGCTGGTAACGGCATACCTGGTTATTGAGCACGGGGGCAGGGCGGAGGATGTTTTGCTGGTGCAGGCGGTTGGGCTTTCGCCCCGGGGCCATGGGGCCGACGGCTACGAAACCCACTACGCTAAAAAGCAAAGCGGCAAAACCGGCTTGCCGCGGCCCTGCTTTGCACACCAGGTAAAGGCCCCGCTGCTTAAAACAAATGCGAACTGGGATTGCAGGGTTGTTGTTGGCACCCAGGCCGTGCGGGCCGTGTGCCACAGGCTTGGGGCCACCGTTACCGAATTTTTGACGGCGGTGTATATAAACGCCATTTATAACGCCGCAGGGCCCGGCGCGGTTCACAGGCCTGTGGCAATAGCGGTGCCGGTAAACCTTCGGGAAATATTCGGCTGCCATACGGCAAAAAACTTTTTTGCCATGGTTCAAACCCGGCACACTGCGGCGCAGGGCGCTGTGTCTTTTTATGAAATACTGGGGCAGGTGCAGCAGGATTTTGCGAGGCAGCTAACCCCAAATTCGCTGCGGCAAAATTTTAGCCGGTATATTTCTGTGGAAAAAAGCATACTGCGGTTTGTGCCTTTGGCGTTCAAAACGCTGTTCCTGCGGTTTTCAGGGTGGCTTTCCTCTAAAAGCAGCACGGCCGTTTTTTCAAACCTTGGCATGGTGGCCCTGCCCGAAGAATTTGCCGGGCACATAAAAGGCTTCGATTTTATGGACAAAACCGAGGGCATTAAGCTTTGCGTGGTTTCTTACAAGGGGGAAATGAGCCTGCATTTTACCTCCGCGCTGGCAACCTGCACAGTGGAAGGCGCCTTTTTGAAAATATTGGAAGAATGGGGCATTCCCATACCGACACAGCCGGGCGGCCTTGCCGCCGGGGCGGCCCCCTTAATTTTAAAAAAGAAGGCAGTGGGGGCTGTGTAGCGGGGCTTGCCCGGCTTATAAACAGAAAGATGCCGGCTTGCGGCGCGGCGCTGAAGGGGGCTTGCCGGTGGCCGTAGGTTATGGCGCATAGGCGCCGGGCCATTGGGGCGCGGCAAAGCTGTGGTGTGTGGGGCGGCAATGCGGTGGGCGGCCCGGCTGAAAAAGGCTGCGGTTTTGCCTGTTTTTGTAAGGCCCTTTTTGTGATTGAAAGCCGGGTGGCCCGGCCGGCAAGGTTGTTTTTTGCCCTGAAAGCGCTATAATTATAAAAGAACAAAAACACAGCCGTAAGGAGAAACCCGTGCCGCAAGCCAGCCGCCGAAATGCCCCGCCCGCCCCGCCCCACAAAGGCCCTCTTGTAAGCCGCCAGCTGGCCGTGCTGCTGTGCGGCGTATTGGTGCTGCTGTGCCTGGCAAGGCTGGGCACCCTGGGCCAAATGGCAGAGCCGCCGGCCCAGGCATCTTCCTCTTTGGCATCTTCGGCGGCAGAACAGGGCGGTTCCGGGGCAACAAGCGCCCCGCAAAGCGAAGAAGTTCAAAGCGAGGCGCAAAGCGACGGCCAACAGGGGCAATGGCAGGGCACCAACACGGCGGGGCCTGTTCCCCAGCAGGCCGAAACCATGCAGCTGGTTGCCCCCACCTATGAAATGATTGCCCTGCCCGAAAACGGCCGGGTGGATATGAAATATTTTGACACCGTAACCTTTGTGGGCGATTCGATTACCCAGGGCCTGCAGGTGTACACCAACCAGGGCATTCCCAACGCCCACTACTGCGCCTACAAAAGCATTGGGCTTAAGGCCGTTTACGACGGCAGCGCCTGGCCGAATGCAAACGGAGATTACGAGGTGCCCATGGAGGCGCTGGTGGCCAGCCAGCCCCAAAATGTGTACGTTTTGCTGGGCGCCAACGCAATGGTGAACACCGAGGACAGCCAAATTGTGGTGTATTACAGGGAAATGCTGCAAAAAATACGGGAAAGCCTGCCCGCGGGCACCGGTATTTACCTGCAAAGCATTACCCCGGTAACGCCCGGGGCAAAGTTTGAAATGGAGCGCATCAACGGGTTAAACCAGCAGCTGGCCCAAATTGCCTACCAGGAGGATGTGCATTTTGTAGACCTGGCGGCCGCCCTGCAGGGGGAGGATGGCTACCTGCGCACCGAGTATGCGGGGGCAGACGGCATTCACCTTAGCGTAGAGGGGTATGCCGCCTGGAAGGAGTACCTGGTAACCCACACGGCCTATAACCCGGCCACCCCCTATTTGCTGGGCAGCCCCTACTACACAGCGGCGTAAATTGCCCGCCCCAAAAGTTGTATTCTGCTTTCTATATAAGGTATAATAAAACCAGAAAATAAATGCCGCCTATGCGCACAGCGGGTTTTTAGTATAAAACACACCGACCCAAGGAGAAATACCGTGGCAGATTATAAGGAATTCAGCGAAAAAAGAAAAATGCGGCGGGTAAAGCGCCGGGTGCGCCGCACGGCCGTTTTGCTGGCGGGCGTGCTGGTAATGCTGGGTGTTGCGTGGCTGGGCGGCAAGGCAATTGGGCAGCCCGGGGTGGCCGAAACCTCTTCCTCGCAGCAGCAGGCGGCCTCAAATGCGGGGGAAACCCAGCCGGCAACGGTTTTGCCGCTGGTGAGCAAGGCAGACTGGAACGTGGCAACCCCGGTGGAAACCTCGGTGGAAGCGGCCCCCATTGTTACGCCCGATTTCCGCATGATGGCCCTGCCGGAAAATGGCCGGGTGGACATGAGCTATTTCAACACCGTAACCTTTATAGGTGATTCCATTACCCAGGGCCTTGAAATTTATACCACCGGCATTCCCAATGCCCATTACTGCGCCTACAAAAGCATTGGCCCCAAGGCAATCTACGACGGCTCGGTGTGGCCCCGCGCCAATGGCGACAAGGAAGTGCCCATGGACGCCATTGTGGCCAGCCAGCCGGACAATGTGTATATTTTGCTGGGCACCAACGCCATGGTAAACACCCAGGACGACCAGCTGATAGAATATTACCGCGAAATGGTGCGCAGAATACGCGAAAACCTTTTGCCCGGCGTTGGGGTGTATATACAAAGCATTACGCCGGTGCGGCCCGGCACCAAGTTTGAAATGAGCCGCATCAACGATTTGAACAACCGCCTTGCCCAGCTTGCCCACGAAGAAAACGTGTATTTTGTGGATTTGAGCGAGCCGCTGGCAGGCGAGGACGGCTACCTGCGGGAGGATTTTGCCGGCAGCGACGGCATTCACATGAACCCGGCGGGCTACACCGCCTGGACGGAATACCTGGTAACCCACACGGCCTACCACCCCCGCAACCCCTACATTGAGGGGGGCGCGCCCTACAGCCTGCCGGTTGCCGCCGACGAATAGTGTGGTTTATAAAAAAAGCCTTTTGCAAAGCGCGCCTTTAACGCCGGCAGCGGAACAAGCTGCCGGGCGGGGGCGCGCTTTGTTTGCGGGCGGCCGCCCCAAA
>JBKEBR010000485.1:0-29514 GCA_047973285.1 Oscillospiraceae bacterium
CCAGAATATGATGGCTGGCTGGAAGGCTGGATATTTATGCTTGCGGATTTTCTTATCAGTGCCGGCAGCACGGTTAAAGTAAATGGTGGAACAGTCAGTAAGAAGATAGCCTTGCAGCGCTTCCTCATGCTGGACGCTTACCATTTTCGCCAGGTAAAAGAAAGTATAGAAAAAGTCACCTATCCTATCCGCAACATGCGGGGTTACATACTCAGCTCACTTTACAACATTCCTACGGTTAGCGATGACCTTATAGTAAATCAAATCCATTTTATATAAAGAAATGACTGTAGTAAACGCCAAGCATTGGCCCGGTTCATCACAAAAATCCCCAAGCTAAGCGCCATATAGTAGTGCTTAGCTTGGGGATTTCTATATTATAGGCAATGGAACCATTTTAACTATTCTTCATTATTCATAAAATATATTGCCATGAAAAAAATTGAATTTCATTCTTTTTAGATACCACTATCTCCAGATTATCCAGACAAGCACATAACCCGTAACCACTGCAGCAAGCGTATAAGGAACACTTATTTTCATAAATGTACCAGTGGATACGTTGTAACCGTCTTTTCGTAAGATTCCCAGCCCCGCAACATTTGCGGATGCACCAATCGGCGTGAGGTTCCCTCCCAGCGTGGCGCCAATAAGCAGCCCAAAGTAGAACAATGTAGGATCGACCCCCATTTCAGACGCAATACTGGATACAACAGGCAACATTGTAGCTGTATATGGAATATTGTCTATAAATGCCGAAAGTAGTACCGAACCCCAAACCAGCAATGTGTATAGTATAAATGGATCACGGGTGAAACTAACAAAGAGCCTGCTGATATCATCAACAATTCCTACATGTGTGATGCCACCAATTACAACGAAAAGTCCCGCCAATTGAAGCAATGTCATCCCATCTATTTCTTTGATAACTCGTGATAACAGCTTTGCATCCTTTGAGTGAAACAATTCACGCACCAGCCCCAAAAGAAATAATGCCAAGCAAATAATTCCATTAATCATTTCCGGCATTCCTGGTAAAAAGGAGGCTACTATTAATGAAACAACTGTACCAACAAGAAGCACCGTGGGAAAATAATCCTTCACCTCAGTTCGTTCTGTACCGTTGATGGGATAGGACTCTCCCTTAAAAACAATCAGTAGCACCAATGTAGCTACAATTAGGCTGGCCTGCACAACCCAAAACAAACCCAGCCTGCCGTTCATAACAAAAAAATCCAGAAAATTCATACCAGCATATCCGCCAAGCAATATTGAGGTTGTATCGCCCACAAGGGTGGCCGCCCCCTCCAGGTTAGATGCAATGGCAATGGCAATAATACTCTTTACAGGCGAAATGTTGAGTTTTTTTGCTATATTTAACGCAATAGGCGCTACCATTAAAACTGTAGCAACATTATCAACAAAAGCAGATATTATTCCTGCAAAAATTGACAGGGCAATGATAGCCCATTTTACATTTGGAGTTTTGGCAATAATACTATCTGCCAAGCGAGCTGGCATTCGGGATTCATTGAAAAAAAACACAGTTCCCATTGTGCCGGCAATCATCATTAAGACATTCCAATTGATAGCGCCGACAACCTGCCCAAGTGGCAACGCGCCAATTATAATAAACACAACCGCTGCACCCGCAGCCACATACGCACGGTATTTCGAAAGAATGAGGAGTAGTACATAAGTTGCCAAGAATAGTATTAAAGTAACAAGTTTCAGGGTGTTCGGCTCCATATTTGCATTCTCCTTACTGTTAATATGCCACGCGAATGAGCAGAAAATAAGTGTCTGCTCAACAAAAATTTATTTTCCTGGAATTTCGTCCCAAACTTCTCTGGCAAAAAATGAATAAATTTTTATGCAGCAGTTTTTATCACATGTATTTCAATATATTTCAACATTTTTTCTATACTTGTTTTATATTACCATATTTTTTGAATGAATACACTGCTTTTGCAGGCCAGAGGCAGATGCTTCAAACCCTTGTGGTGGTGCGCAGAATATGGCATAATTACTGTAAAGATACTGCATTGCATATAAGGAGGCGCTTTATGCCCGCCATTAGCAACAAAGAAGAAATAGACAAGATATATAACCAGCTTAGCCCTCGGGCGGATCTTTTGTATAATTTTGTAATGGATTACTCCGACTACATTTATAAGCCCAGGGATTATGGTACGGGAATGGTAATAAATATGGTTGAAGTACATACCCTCACAATGATTGAGAATAACCCGGGTGTTACTGTGAGTGAACTTGCTAAAATGTGGAACCGCACAAAAGGAGCGGTATCTCAAACGGTAACCAAATTGGCGGAAAAAAAACTGGTGTATCGGCAAAAGGAAAATGGGAATGCCAAGGTGGTGCACCTGTACCCTACAGAGGAGGGAGTTACTTTAAGCACTTCCCACAAATTATACGACAATATGGATATTTTACAAACCCAGAGCGACCTTTTGAAAAGTTGTACATTAGAGGAAATAGATGCTTTTTATAAAGTGCTACAAGCTTACTATAATTTGTTCTGAACACAAAACCCGCAGCACAAGAATTTTTGCTTGTACTGCGGGTTTTATAGTTATTGTGTAGCTTTATCCAGAAATTGCATAAGCTGCATAGTCGACGGTAAATCCCCTGCCTGTTTGCCATAGTGCAGAAAAGTGATAAGGCCCTGCTTATTCGCTATGAAAACGGCAGGTAATTGCAGTTCGTCCCCTTCATAGGCTCCGTGGCGGATACCCTTGGCAGCACTGCGCAACAATTTGCCCATTGTTTTAATCCCCAAGAGCCCTGTCGTAGAAGCGGCTCTCTTAACGCCGAACAGACGGTATATTGTTTGTTCAGGATCACATACAATTTCAAAAGAGAAGGTATCGGGCTGTATCTGCGCCCGAAGTGCTTCAGGATTAGATTGCAACACAACCAGCAATTTTCCACCTGTGGCCTCAAAACCCGCATAGCTTTTCTGTAGCTCTCTCATGTCCAGTTGGCAGATAGGGCAGCCGTAGTACCGAAGAAACACAAGAGCGGTTGATTTTGCACCCGTTACGGTGGTACTCCAGCGGCGGTTTGTCGCAAAAGGGGTGTCATAGGTAAAATCTGGCATGTGCTGGCCTACAATGAGTGTTTCGTTCATACTTCCGGTTGAATGGATGCTACAATATTTTCGCTAGCCGCTTCTGCAGCCCGGTCAGTTTGCAGGGCCTCTTCCAGAATGGCTTTACGGCTGGCTTCCAGCGATGCTTTGCTCACCTTGCCTGTTTTTAAACAGATGATAGAGGCCAGCGTGCAAAGCGCCAAAATGGCAACCATGATGACCATGCCAATCAAATCAAGCTGAATGAAAAGGTTATAAGCTACGATGCCAGCACAAATGGCCGACAGCACACAGATGAAGTATATAATGGGCTTGGGCATGTGCAGGATGCTCTTTTTCCATTGTGCAGGGTGTTTCCTGATAACACCAATACAGGCGATATTTGAATAAACATTCATCAGCATTGCGGGGATCATCACCAAAGAAACGATGGCGTCCAAACTAAAGCCAAATACAATAGGCAGTACGGCAAGCAAGTAGAAAAGCAGCTGAGAGACCCAAGGGTAGCCAGATTTGGTGGTTTTGCTAAAAACTTTGGGCAACCAGCCGTCCTCCGCTACTTTTTGCACCGGGTGGCGCAGCATAGCAATGCCGCCAAGAAGAGAAGTGGCAATGGCGAAAACTGCACCGCCCAAAATAAAGATAACATATACAGCCCGGGGGAAGATAGATTCTGCTACAAGTGCCAAACTCTGGTTTGCCACTTGGTCTATCGGAAGAACACCCGCTGCCACCACTGACATCAACCCATAAATCAATGCTAAAGCCAATACAATAAGCAAAATGCCACCGGGAATGGTTTTCTTCGGGTTTTTGGTTACGGCGTACATGGAAGTGGGAGCCATGGTGGTGCCCTGGCAAGCCCAGCTCATAATAGAAATAGCCGAGATAAAACCAATAGCACCGTTGGAAAAGAAGCCTTCTCCGCTAAAAAAGCCAGGCTGTACCTGGGGTAGGCCCACTACAACAAATACGCCAATGGAAAGAATTAGAACTACTGTCATAACGCTGTTGAGAACTGCCACAAACTTAGAGCCTTTAATTGTTGCTGCAAAAATAGCGTGACAATGATTATCGCAATAAGTTTAGTATAGGGAGTGATAACGGGGATGATAGTGGCTATGTATTGCACCATAGCAACACCATACATGGCCAAGGCAAAACCGTTGATAAAAGTGATGTAGGCGCTGATGCCGGTGAGTACAGGGCTAAAAAGCAGCGCTTTTTGGCTATAGTCCCCACCTTTAAATATAAACATGGAGCCTAGCAATACGTTGTAAAAATACGCCAATAGCATGAATACGCAGCCCACAGAAACTGCAACCACAATGCTGCGACCGGTAAAACCAATGCCAAGGCCCATCAAAACAAAAATGCCTGAACCGATGGCGCCGCCCAGCCCTAGGCTGAAAATGTCGAACAGGTTTAACAATTTCTTTTCACCAGTTTTCTTTTCTTTCATAGCCTGCCTCCTTTTTATTCCATACCCTTTTTCTTCGAATTGTATTATGAGATTTCCCAATAGAGAAGCCTCAGGGAGCCCTATATATTCTTTTAAAGACCTTCAAACTGAGCAGCAATACGCTCAAACGCATCTTGAATGACGCTACGAGGAGAGGGAACACAAATGCGTTCAAATCCACCGCCCCTGTCGGGGTCAAACATTGGCCCACCTTCCAGCAGAACCTTTGCTTTATTGTAGATCTTATCGTGAACTTCTTCGGGGGTAAGTCCGTAGCCACGAAAGTCCATCCACATAATATAGGTTCCGTCAGGGCGGCGGCATTTTACCTTGGGCATCTTTTCCTTCAGGAAGCCTAAGATCCAATCGATATTCCCATCCAGATAATCACGCACTGCCTCCAGCCAGTTTTCTCCTTCATTATAAGCTGCAATTACTGCTGCAATAGTGAAGGGGGAGGGCATCACAAAACCCAAAGATTCTTGGAATTTTTTGCGCAGTTCAGGGTTTGGAATAACCAGGTTGGTGCAGTGAAGCCCCGCCAAGTTGAAAGTTTTATTTACCGCAGTGGCAATAATAAGGTTGCTGTTGTCTACTAGCGTGGCCAAAGGATGGAACTCAGCCTCCCTGCGAATGAGATCGCCATGTATCTCGTCAGAGGCTATTATCACGTTATTTTCGCGACAAATGTGTGCCATTTTTACCAGCTCTTCATCTGTCCAAATTCGCCCTACAGGGTTGTGAGGGCTGCACAACACCAGCAGTTTATTACGGGGATCTTTGGCCTTTTCCTCCAGGTCTGCAAAATCCATGGTGTAATAGCCATCAGCTTCCTCTATCATTTGGTTGTTTACAACAACTCTTCCAGTGGATAGAATGCTGCTGGTAAAAGGGCCATATACCGGCCGCTGAATAATTACCCCGTCCCCGGGGTCGGTGAATGCCAAAATAATTTGCTTCACAGCCTCAACCGTACCATTTACATACACAATTTCTTCGGGTTTGATAGCCCAGTTATTGCGGCGCTTAAACCAATTAATAACGGCGGCATAATAATCTGGAGTTTCTAGTTGCATAGAATAGCCGAAAATGCCATGATCTGCCACTTTGTGCATGGCTTCAATAATTGGAGGTGCACAATGGAAATCCATGTCAGCGGTAAATACAGCAATACTGTCGTCCGTAATTTCGTCTACGCCCAGCATTTCTGCGATTAAAGGGGATTTGCTCCACTTCATGCTGTAACTGTACTTGTCGTGGCGGCGATCAATGACCTCATCAAAATTGTATTGCATCTTTTAGGGCCTCCTCACAGAATTAAAATGTTTAGTTTAAAAACTATTTATATAAATATACTAACATTTAATAAAATAATATACAATACAATTTATAATTTACTATAAATTTTGTGTATTTAAACTAAAAAAATTGATTTTTTGTTCAATTCTTCATAAATTAAATAATTTATTGTTTATTTACATAACAATACTGCGCCGATGCTTTATACTGTGTGGCGGTAGTTTTCGGAAAAAGAAAAGGGGTTTGCCACAATTGGATAAAAGATGTGTGAGTAATCACAAAGAAAACTTGTACATTTAAAGTCTCAATGGCTATCGGCAGCAGAAGAAAATTTTTCAGTTATGCGGTAAACATCTCAATAACCGTGACTTCACTTTTGGGGCAAATAGTCTACATTCGCCAATAAAGAGAAAAACCACCTTATTCACATTGCCCCTAAATTTCAAAAGCCAATTGCTCCCCTACAATACAGGTGTTTATATAATTAATTGTTTTTAAAATTTTTATGCCCGGCAAATAAAATAGGTGCAAGAGCTTTGAAGCCTCCCACACCTATTTTGATTATAAATAGCTATTTTGTTTATTCTCAGCAGGACCAAACCCAACTACCCTTTTATCACAAATCGTCTTCTCCTTGCAAGGCAGCGTACCCACGCTCCCCGGTGCTAACTTTTACCACATCCTCCACATCATACACAAATATTTTTCCGTCTCCAATATGGCCGGTATGAAGTACTTTGCTGGCAGCTTCAATAACAGCTTCTGTCGGAACAGCGCTTACCACTATTTCCATTTGCATTTTAGGTAAAAGCTCAACACTTTCTATCTTTATACCTCGGTAATAATCTGTGCGGCCTTTTTGCGCGCCACAGCCCATAACATTTGAAACCGTCATTCCAGTTACCCCTATTGCATTCATCGCCGCTTTCATTTCGTCAAATTTAGCTGCGTTGAACAGAATAGAAACCTTGGTAAACTTAGCATTTTTTCAACCTTTATGGCAGGCTGCGCCTTAGCGGCAGGCAGTTCCGCAGCCCCACCAGATGCTGCACTTTCCGCACTGGCAGCCGCCGGCATAAAGTCTGCATAAGAAGAAACCAAACCATGCTCGGTAACGTCAAGTCCGCGTATTTCTTCCTCTTTTCCAGCCCGCAGCCCAATCGTTTTTTTGATTAATAAAAACACAATTGTCATTGCAAGGGCCACATATGCCATTACACTAACCACACCCAACGCCTGAACACCAAGCAGTTTGGCACCGTGGCCATACAGTAAGCCTTCTTCTACCGAGAAAAAGCCAACTAAAATGGTTCCCAGTGCCCCACAAACACCGTGAACGCCAACTGCGCCCACCGGGTCATCTACTCTCAACACTTTATCGATGAACTCAATGCCAAAAACAACGGCGAACCCTGCGATAACACCGATAAAAAATGCCCCAACCGGGCTAACAGCATCACACCCTGCTGTAATGGCCACAAGGCCCGCAAGCGAACCGTTCAGTGTCATGGAAATATCCGGTTTTTTATACCGAATCCAGGTAATAATCATAACAGAAACCGTGGCAACTGCGGCAGCCAAGTTGGTGGTCACAAAAATGTTGCCCGCCGCGAAAATGCTGTCGCCTTCCATGGAAACAGTGGAGCCGCCGTTAAAACCAAACCAGCAAAACCATAGAATAAACACGCCCAAAGCACCCAAGGTAAGGCTGTGCCCCGGAATTGCTTTTACCGCTCCACCTTTGCCGTACTTCCCGATGCGGGGGCCCAAAATTTTGGCTCCCACAAAGGCCGCAACACCACCCACCATGTGTACAGCGGTAGAGCCGGCAAAATCGTGGAAGCCTAGCTGAGCCAGCCAGCCGCCACCCCATATCCAGTGGCCAGAAATTGGATAAATAAGCAAACTGATTGCCGCACTGTAGACACAGTATGAAATAAATTTTGTCCGTTCGGCCATTGCCCCTGAAACTATGGTAGCTGCTGTAGCACAAAACACAGTTTGAAAAATGAAAAATGCACCAAATGGCACACCCGAAGGTAAAATAGCCGAATAGTCCCCTCTTGAAAACAGATCAAATCCACCGGCCAAAAGGCCTGAACCGCCAAACATAATGCCAAACCCGAGCAGCCAGTACAGCGGCGTGCCAATGGCAAAATCCATCAGGTTTTTCATAATGATATTACCGGCGTTTTTTGCACGTGTAAAACCGGTTTCTACCATGGCAAAGCCCGCCTGCATAAAAAATACCAACGCCGCAGCAACAAGAACCCACATTGTATTAAGCCCCGAATACATTTTAAATTCCTCCTTGCATTTATTGTTTAATATTATTTACACAGTGGCCACTGTATAAGACAACAAAAAAGGCAGAAAACGCAATCAAATCTCAGGCCCTTCCCCCCTGAAGGCCCGCAATGACTTGAAAGCAGTTTCCTGCCCAACCGAAAACAATATTCTATTTATTATAAAACAAAAAGCAAAGGCGTTTGCCTACACAGCAAGCGCCTCTGCTTCACATGCATATTTTACGGAAAGCGAATACCCCTGTCAATAGGCAGCAAAAATTTTAGCTGTTTTTGCTCAATTTGCCACCGCGAATCCGTCATTAAATTGGGCATATCCCCCAAAAAATAAAACACCAATTGGTTTTTCGGGCAATAAACGCCTTTTTTAACCAGCAATAAGGAAAATTACCTGCACGGGGCATACCTCAACACACTTGTTGCAGGATATGCATTTTTGCAACTCAATTCGTGCAAGGTTGCCTGCCACCTTAATGGCTTGTGTTGGGCAAATTTTTTCACATTTCATACAAGCAATGCAGCCAGCCGTGCAGGCAGCTCTTGTGGCAGCTCCTCTGCTTTGGCTGCTGCATAGCACAGCAGGCTTTGCACTTTTTTCCCGTATCCAAATAATGTTTTTTGGGCATACTTTTTTGCAGGCACCACAGCCCGTACATTTCCTGGCATCCACAACGGCCACTCCATTTTCCACATGAAGGGCATCAAAAGTACACGCCCTCGCACAATCCCCAAAGCCAAGGCATGCGTAAGAACAAGCCTTGCTGCCCCCGTGTAAAACATTACTGGCTGCACACGTGGAAAGGCCCGTATACAGATATTCTTCTTTTGCCTTACCGTTAATACCGCAGCAATTTACAACTGCCCTTAGTTCCCCTACCTCTTTCGGGGAGGTGCCCATAATAAACGCAACCGCTTCAGCCGTTTTTTTACCGCCAGGCACGCAAAGGTTTGCTCCCTCCCCTTTATTTACCACCGCACTCGCATAATCTGCACAGCCCGCATACCCGCAGGCCCCGCAGTTTGCTCCGGGCAAGGCTTCTTGCACCGCCTCCACCCGCTCATCTGTTTTCACCTGCATCAGATGAGCCGCCACCACCAAAACAGTGGCTCCCACAAGACAAATAAGCCCTATAATTATAATGGCCCCAATAATACCAAGCATAATCTACTCCTTTGTGAAAGGGTTTTCTGTTTGTGTTAAAGCTGAATTCCAAACAGATTTTCAAGCAGGCCGCCAAAGCCCATAAAAGAAAGGCTGGTTATACTGGCAGCAAAAAGAGTTACCGGCAACCCCTCAAATATCTTGGGCGGCCGGGCATTCAAAAGGGCACGGCGCACACCTGAAAACAATACCATGGCAACTCCAAAACCCACACCTGCCCCCAATGCACAAACAAGGGCCTCGGGATAAGTATAATATGCGGCCGTTTCGCTTACTAGGCTGGGTGTTTCTATATTAAGAATTGTAACCCCCAAAACCGCGCAATTTGTTGTAATTAAGGGCAAATAAATGCCCAAGGCACTGTAAAGCGGCGGGACAAATTTTTTCAGAACAATTTCCATCAGCTGCACCAACACGGCAATAATGATAATAAAAGCAATATTGTTTAAATACTCAAGGCCGTTGGGCACCAAAAAGTAGGTATAAACCGGCCAAGTGGCGGCAGTTGCCATAACCATAACCACAATAACTGCCACACTCATGCCTATTGAAGAATCTAATTTTTTGGAAACACCCAAAAAAGGGCAAATTCCCAAAAACTTTACAAGCACATAGTTGTTTACCAAAATCATGCTGAAAAAGATGAATGCCAGTTTTAACGCCATTCCTACTCGCCCCCCTTCGCAGGGCAGTTTTCTGCCGATGGGCAAGCGGCACAGCCTACATTGCGCGGCACCTTATGCCCCAGCTTGGTTTCAACCAACACCGCCAGCCCCATAAACAAACCAAATACAAAAAAGCCGCCCGGCGGCAACGCAATAATGCGTAGCGGCTTTAACCATTCCGGAAAAAGCTGAAGCCCAAAAATTGTACCTGCACCTAGTAGCTCTCTGGTAATACTCATAAGCAACAGGGTAATGGTAAACCCAACTCCCATTCCCAAGCCATCGAAAGCCGAAACTAAAACCTTGTTTTTGGAAGCAAACATTTCCGCTCTGCCCAAAATTATACAATTTACCGTAATAAGGGGAAGGTACACTCCCAATGCTTCATTTAAAGCAGGCATATAGGCCTTCACCAGCATGTGCACAAAGGTAACAAAGCCTGCAATAATTAGAATATACGATGGCAGGCGAACCTTATCTGGAATTAATTTGCGCAGCGCCGATATAACCATATTGGAACAAATTAGCACAAAGGTTGCTGCCACACCCATGCCCAACCCATTGAATGCCGCTGTTGTTACCGCAAGCGTTGGGCAAGTACCCAGCACCAACCTAAGAGAAGGATTTTCCTTTAAAATTCCATTGGTAAATGTTTTTATGTAAGTTGCCTGTCCCATTATTCCGCCCCCTTAACATTCGGCAGTGCAGCAAGTGCAATTTTTATTGCCTGAATTGCCGCATTGCTGGAATTAGTTGCCCCTGCCGAAACATCTACTTCGTCTACATTGGTTCTGCCCACAAACTGGTTTATAAATTGTTGATCCTTTGCAATTTCCGCGCCATATCCTTCTGTTTCATTGGATGTATCCAGCCATAGGCCCAAAATAGTGCCGTCTGGTGAAAGGGCTACCGCCGCTGTAAGTGGTTTTGAATAAAAACCATTTGCTACCGCATAAATAATGTAGTTGCCGTCATCCCCTTTGTACGCTTGTTCTACCCCTTCGGCAGACACATCAAGCGGCGCAATTTGTGAAGCGCCCGGCAGCAAGTTTTGTCTCACCTCTTCGGGCGTCAGTGCTTCAACAACTACTCCCCCCACTTCCTGCCGATACATTAAAATGGCGGCGTTTACCGCAGCCAAAGCCGCGTTGGAAGAAATGGTTGCGCTGGCTATTTTATCAACCTCAGTGCCGGAAATCTCCGCTTCTCCTTTGCCTATAAATTGGCTGGCGAACCATGCCTCTGTACTCACCTTTTTTCCAAGCCCTGGGGTCTCGCTGTTTTCGGTAAACTGCACCCCTACAATGCTGCCGCCTTCACCAAACGCCACTGTTGCGGGTACTGTCCCCCCATACCCACGGCCATACGCTTCAATGATATATCCTGCGCCGTTCACTGCTTTGTACACAGATGAGATTCCCTCTGGCAACGGTGAAGGCGTTATATCTTCAAACAAGTCTGCCTGGGGCAGCAAAGTGCGGCGCACTGCTTCTGCTGCAGCCTGGTTGTTATTTTCAATGATAGGCAAGGTTACCGCATTGGTTACTCCAAGAAGAGCGCTTACCAATACCCCAATTACCACAAGGGAGAGCACCGGCTTTAGCATATTCTGCCAAAACGGAACCCATTTTTGTTTGCTGTCCGCCCCGTTTTTCACAACTTCCCCTCCCCCCGTTTTATTATGTGGGTTTTTTCAAGGCCAAATGGTTTTGGCCTGAACAAACTATTTAGGTATGGTACCAGCAAATTGGCCATCAAAAGGGCAAAGGATGCCCCTTCGCTCATATTGCTCCATTCCCTCATACATACGGTAAGCACCGCAAACACCAATGCATATACCACCTTTCCCCAAAAGGGGTAGGGGCTGGTCGTATAATCGGTGGCCATGAAAAAAGCCGCTAAAATGGCCCCGCCTGAAAGCAGGTATATGGCCGACATTGTAAAGGCATTGCCTATATTTGCAGAATTTTCGCCAAACAAAAGCAGCAAAAATTTAAGCCCAAATAAAGTTCCCAAATACACAAAAGGAATGGTGGGTTTAATTACCTTCGTAAGTATTAAAAAAATACCACCTGCCATTAATGTAATGGCGCAAGTCTCTCCCAGCATGCCGGCATGGGTGCCCAGCAGTAAATCTACAAAAGAGGCCACCCCACTTTTGGCCGCAAGCAAAGGCGTTGCCGTTGCCAGCACATCGGGAGCCCCCTGCCTTACCGGGAATACATAATTGATCATTTCTTCTGTAAAGCTAAGCTGCAATACAATACGCGCCACCAATGCGGGGTTTGCAAAATTTCGGCCCAGGCCGCCAAACATATGTTTTGTTACAACAATAGCAATAAACGCCCCTACCACCGCCATCCACAAAGGAAATGTGGCCGGCAGATTAAACGCAAGTAAAAGCCCGGTAACCACCGCCGAAAGATCTTTGATGGTTTGCTCTTTTTTAAGCAAACGGCAGCAAATTGCCTCAAACAACACGCACGCCGCCACTGTAACCGCAATCACAGCAAATGCACGCCACCCAAACAAAAAAAACGATGCCACAGCGGTTGGTACAAGGGCTGCACATACCAGCCCCATAATACGGGTGGTGTTTACCGGCGCCGTAATATGCGGCGAAGGCGAAACCGCCAACAAGGTATTTTCTTTCATTTGGCCGCACCTGCCTTTTTGCAAAATACGCTTGCCTGCACAACAGCCTGAGCCACATGCCTTTTTGCCGGGCACACATAGCTGCATGCACCACAGGCAATACACAGGTCGGCTGCCATTCCCTTTACAGCCTCAAAATCCTCGTTATCCATTGCGCTAGAAATTTCTACCGGAGAAAGCCCCATAGAACAAGCATCAATACAGCATCCACAGCGAATACAAATACCCGGCCTTGGAGCAATACCCGCACTGCCTGCAAAGGCAAAAATACCGTTGTTGTGCTTTAATACAGGGTATTCCACATTTGCAACAGCAATTCCCATCATAGGGCCGCCCATAATAACCTTACTTGGGTTTTCCAGCAAACCGCAAAAATCCAAAACTTCTTCAATGGGTGTGCCAATAATTGTCATTATATTTTTTGATGTTTTCAGCGCATTGCCCGCCACCGAAAGGCGGCGTGAAACCAAAGGCATGCCCGTGGCAATATATTTGGCGATGGCCGATACGGTGCTCACATTCATTACCAACGCCCCCACATCAGCCGGCAGCTTCCCACGAGGAATCTTTTTACCTGCAATAGCTTTAACGAGCATTTTTTCCGCTCCCTGCGGATACGCCTCGAGCAGCTCAACTACTTTTCCATTTGGAAACCCCTGAATGATATCCCGCATTTTCTGTAATGCTTCCGGTTTGTTTTTTTCTATTCCCAGATACACCGCTTCAATTGGCAAATAAGATGATATCAGCCGCATGCCTTCTAAAATATTTTCCGCGCATTCCACCATTTCGCGGCTGTCAGATTCAATAAAGGGCTCGCATTCCGCTGCATTTATAATTAGCGTTTTTACATTATTTTTCAAAGCATGTGCCAGCTTGGCAGCCGCTGGAAAACCCGCCCCTCCAAGGCCCACAATTCCGCTTTGTTCCACCGCTCTTAAAAAGGAAGCCGTATCTGAAAGGATTACCGGCCGCACCTCTTTACTTGGTGTTTGTACCCCATCTGTTTCTATAACAACCGCTTCTACCAACTTTCCGGTTACAGAGCGTATCTCTTCAACAGAAACCACCTGCCCCGATACCCCTGAATGAATAGGTGCCCCCATCTGCCCGGGCAAAACAACCCCCAGCAGGCTGCCCACCTCCACCTGTTGTTTCTTTTGTACCACAGGGTGGCACGGCGCACCGATATGTTGCTGCATTGGCACAATAATTTTTTTAGGCAACGGAAGTCTTTCGGTTTCCGCACAGCTCAAATCGGTTTTTTCGCCGGGAACAATCTTTTTGAGATAATTCCCCTTTAAAAGGCTGTTCATCTTACTTCCTCCCGTAATAACAAGGCAAAGCACGTGTTCTCAAAAACTGTGTTTCGGCTTTTTTGCTTTGCCGCCATTGTCTGCTTCCAACAATTTCTATTAAACCGTTATATATTTTTACTGTCAAGGATAGTCAAGAAAATATCAACCCTTGGCGGCACCCCAAAAACAGCGTTTGCCGGCCAGCTGAACTCCCTATTTATGCATGTAATATCACTTTATCTTTACTTTTCGCTTGCATTTTGCTATTATTGTTTATATAATAAAAACAAAATTGAATACAGGTACAATCCGGTTGGCAGCAGTTTTGCTGTTTCAAGTTTCCAAGCTTCAGGGTGGAGAGCTTATGCTTTTTGCCTTGTTTTTTTATTTGGGTGGTTATATGAATAAAAACGGAAAAAGCTCTTTTGGGAAGAATTTTGCATTGGTTTCTCAGTTACCGGCTTCGTTAATCAGCCCGGTATTGTTATGCCTGGCTGTTTCTTTTTGTATAAAGCACCAATGCAATACCGGCTATTGGGTAATTGTCGTAGGTATTTTATTTGGCATTGGCGGCATGGGTATGGTTTACTATCAGCTTTGTGCAAAACAAAATAAAAAGAACAGCAATGCAGCACCAAAAAAACATAACTTTACTCGGCATTACTAAGCAAAGGGGCCTGCCATGAAATTCAGCGCCGAACTTAAAAGAAACATTATGTTTATTATTCTTGGTACTTTTTTGTTTGGTTGTATTATGCTTCTTGTATTTTTCTTGCTCAACCGTGTTTCTTTTTCTGTGATTTTGGGTGCGTTTATTGGTTGTACCGCCGCCTCCATTAATTTTGTACTGCTTGCACTTTCCCTGCAAAAAGCGCTCTTGTCTTCCAAAGGCTTTGGAAAAGCATTGGCAGGGGTTTCGTACACTTTTCGAAACCTTATGATGCTGGGTATTGCTATTTTGGCCATTTGGCTTTTAAAAGCAAACCCTTTTGCACTTTTAATTCCGTACATTTTTCCGCGTCTTTCTATTCTGGTTTTACAGGTTACCGGCCTTTACAACAACAAGGATTTACCTGCCGCAGATGAGAAGGGGGATGAAAAGGATGTCCGTTGATATTACTGGCGCGCGTATTTACTTTACCATTCCTATTTTAGGAGGCATTCCCATCACCGAAACAATCGTAAATGCATGGGTTGTTATGCTGCTTATTACGGGCACCTGCATTTGGCTTACCCGCGGGATGAACCCGCGCGCCAGCGGCAAACGCCAGCTTGCTGCCGAGTGGCTGGTTAATACAACAACCAACTGGGTGAAAGAGAACATGGGCACCGGTTCTTCCTCCTCTTTTTTTCCTTCTTTTGTTGCCGCCCTGTTCTCTCTTTCCGCCTTTTGCAGCCTTATCAGCCTTGTGGGCCTGTATCCGCCTACGGCGGATCTTTCCACTACTTTGGGCTGGGCTGTAACCGTTTTTATTATGATTACCGCCACAAAAATAAAAACAAACAAAGTATCTGGCTATCTTAAGGGGTTTACACAACCGGTTGCCCTGCTTACCCCTTTAAATATCATCAGCGAACTTTCCACCCCCATCTCCATGGCATTCCGCCACTTTGGCAATATCGCCTCCGGCCAGGTGGTTACAGCCCTTATCTATGCCGCCCTGGCACTTTTAAACCACACCCTGTTTGGGTGGCTGCCGGGCGCCCTTGGGCAGGTACTTCCTGCGGTTCCATTTGCACAAGTTGGCATTCCCGCTGTTCTTTCGCTATATTTCGATATTTTTTCTTCTTTCATGCAGGCATTTATTTTTTGTATGCTTACCATGAATTATATAGCTGCTGCGGCAGAAACAGACTAAAAATTATTCGGAGGACGTAACGTATGTTGGAACAAGCTATTGTGTATGGGTGCTGCGCAATTGGTGCCGGGCTTTCCATGATTGCAGGCATAGGCCCTGGTATTGGCGAGGGCTATGCAGTTGGCAAGGCCTGCGAAGCCATTGGCCGCCAACCGGAATCTAAAAAAGAGGTAACCAGCACCATGCTGCTGGGCTGTGCCATTGCCGAGTCTACCGGTATATATGGCCTTGTTATTGCACTGCTGCTTATTTTTGTTGCGCCTGGTATGTTTTTGGGTAACATGTAACCCGCAATTTTTTATTTCTTTACTGTGTAAGGAGGCGGCGGCTTTGCAAAATGTTCTGGATTTTGTTTCATTTGTACCGTGGACATTTGTTGTAATGATTTTAAACCTTTTTGTTCTATGCCTGCTTCTGAAGAAATTTTTATTCAAACCGGTAACCGCCATTTTTGAAAAACGGCAAAGTGAGATTGCCTTTCTCTATGCCAATGCCGAAGAAGCGCAAAAACAGGCCAATGCCGACAAGGATGAGTATCAAAAAAAAATACAGAACGCTTCTTTTGAGGCAGAAGAATTTATAAGCAAATCACATCTTGCTGCGCACAAGAAAGAACAACAAATTATTGGCGATGCCCAACAAAAAGCCACTTCTATTTTAGAAAAGGCTGAAAAAGACAACCTCCAAATGCAAAAAAAGGCGATGAAAGACTTGCAGGCCGATATTTCCAGTATGGCCATTGGCATTGCTGAAAAGGTAACCGAAAAAGAAATAAACAGGGTCGATCACGAAAAATTGATTGAAGACTTCATACAGCAAATAAGGGAAGATGCCTCATGAGCAATACAGCAAGTGCGGCGGTATATGCAAAGGCACTGTACCAAGCCTGCACAGAACGTGGCGACGAAACGGCCTGCTACCAATTCGCTTTGCAATTTGAAAAAGCTTTTTTGCTGGGAGCTCCCTTAAAAGCATTTTTGTCCTCTCCCAGCGTTACGCAGCAGCAACGAGAATTTTTTTTGGATCAGATAATGCCCGAAAAATACATGTTTTGTCTGCGAAGCGCTGTAAAATTGATGTGCCGCCATTCTTTGGGCCCGCAAATTCCTGATATGCTTGCAGCTTTTATACAGCTTTACCAGGCAACACATCAAATTTTGCCAATAAAAGCGGTTACCGCAGTTCCCCTTTCTCAACGCCTGCAAAATAAATTATCCGGCACCCTTCAGCACTGCTTTGGCAAAACCATTGCGTTAACCTGGCAAACAAATCCCGCATGTATTGGCGGAATAAGGTTATATGTACAGGGCCGACTAATAGACGCCACCTTGCAAACAAGGCTGGCAAAAATTGCCGATGCCCTTGCCGGCGCACCTGTTTTCCCGAAAAACTTTACATCCGAAAATGAGGAACTTGTATGAACATCCAGGCGCAGGATATAGTGCGGATTCTAAAGGAACAAATTGAACACTATGAGAATAAAATATCGATGGATGAAATTGGTACCGTGGTAACCGTAGGCGATGGTATTGCACGGGTTTACGGGCTTGAAAATTGTGTTTCCAATGAGCTGCTTCGTTTTCCCGGTGATATTTTTGGCATGGCGCTTAACCTTGATAAAGAGTCGGTTTCAGCTGTTTTATTTGGCGACGAAAGAAATATAACTGAAGGAGATACCGTAAAGCGCACCGGAAAGGTTGTTTCTGTTCCCGTTGGGCCGGCCCTGCTGGGGCGCGTAGTAAATGCTTTGGGGCAACCAGTTGACGGCAAAGGGCTGGTGGAAACAAACATTTACTACCCCATTGAGCGTTCTGCAACGGGAATTATCGAAAGAAAAAGTGTGGATCAGCCTCTTCAAACAGGCATTAAATCTATTGATGGAATGATTCCCATTGGGCGCGGACAGCGTGAGTTAATTGTTGGAGACCGGCAAACGGGCAAAACCGCTATTGCCATAGATACCATTATTAACCAGCGCGGCCAGAAAAACATGGTGTGCATTTACGTTGCAATAGGGCAAAAACAAAGCACTGTTGCGCAGGTTGTAGCGCAACTGGCGGCACACAACGCCTTGGAATATACCATTGTTGTTGCAGCAACCGCCTCCGAGCCTGCTCCTTTACAATATATTGCCCCTTATGCCGGGTGCAGCATGGGCGAGTATTTTATGGAGCAGGGTATGGATGTTTTAATTGTTTATGACGATTTAAGTAAACACGCCGTTGCCTACCGCACCCTTTCCCTACTTGTACGTCGCCCGCCTGGGCGCGAAGCATATCCTGGCGATGTATTTTACCTGCACAGCCGCCTGCTGGAGCGAGCAGCACATCTTTCCGAAAGCTTAAAGGGTGGCTCTATGACTGCGCTGCCCATTATTGAAACACAAGCCGGGGATGTTTCCGCCTATATCCCAACCAATGTAATTTCCATTACCGACGGCCAAATTTTTTTAGAAACCGAATTGTACCACCAAGGCATTATCCCTGCGGTTAACCCGGGCATTTCGGTAAGCCGCGTTGGGGGCAATGCGCAAATTCCCGCAATTAAAAAGCTTTCCAGTCGGTTAAAGCTTTTGTATAGCCAATACATAGAGCTGGCTAGCTTTGCACAATTTGGCAGCGACCTTGACAAAACCACAAAACGTCTACTTGCCCAAGGAGAAAGAATTGTGGAAATTTTAAAGCAAGCACAAACCTCCCCTGTTTCTGTAGAAAAGCAGGTTTGCATTTTTTATGCCTTGGTAAACGATTTTTTAAAAGAGATAGCGACAGAAAAAATACGTGGCTTTGAAAAATATTTTTATGAAGTTCTCGACACCCAATACCCTGCCTTGCTAAGTAGTATCACCCGGGAAAAAGTATTGAGCACCGAAAGCGAAAAGCTGTTGCAAGAGGCAATACAGGCGGCAAAAGCCACCTTCTCCGCATAGCTATAACAATTCAGCGGCAATATAAGGGGGAAATATGGCAGGCGGAAAAAACAGGGAAATAAAGCTGCGTATGCGCGGCATACAAAGCACCGGAAAAATAACAAAAGCTATGGGCCTTGTCGCCTCATCCAAGCTGGGCAAAGCCAAAGACAAGGTTGCCCGCAGCAGGCCATATTTTCAAATTTTATATAAAACTCTCACCGACATTTCCTCATTAAACCGAGATTTCTCCAGCCCTTACACCGAAATACGCACTATAAAAAACAGCTGCTTTATTGTAATAGGCGGCGACAGGGGCCTGGCAGGCGGGTATAATGCCAATATTTTTAAACAAGCCGAAGCTACCATGCGTGGTAAAAATGCATTTATTGTGCCAATTGGCAAAAAAACAATTGAATATTTTGAACGTAGCAAGCACCGCATTTTCAGCAAAAATTATGCAAATATTGAAAAAATTGGTGTAGGCAAATGCTTTGAAATTTCTCACCGGTTGTGCGATGCCTTTATAACGAAAGAATTTGACGAAATTTATCTGGTGTACACAAACTTTGTCTCTATGCTGGACCAACAACCGGCCGCCCTGCACCTTTTGCCGCTTACAAAAGCAACCGCCTGCGTGCACCGGGAAGTTGTTTTGTATGAGCCAAGCGCCGAAGCTGTATACAATGCCATTGTGCCTGAGTATCTTGCCGGGTTGTTATACGGTGCCCTATGCGAAGCACTGGCTTCTGAATTGGGTGCCAGGCACACCGCCATGGATTCAGCCAGTAAAAATGCCGAAGAGATAATGGAAAAACTTACCCTGCAATATAACCGCGCACGGCAAAGCGCCATTACACAGGAAATCACCGAAATTGTGGCTGGCGCAGGCGAATAGAAAGGAATGCAAAATCATGTTGCAAAATGCAGGCATTGGCAAAGTTACCCAAATAACAGGCCCTGTTTTGGATGTGCAATTTCAAGAGGGTGAACTCCCCTCTTTACTGAATGCCTTAACGATTACTTCATCCGGTGGTGCCATTGTGGCAGAAGTAGAGCAGCAAATAGGTGATAACGAAGTTCGCTGTATTGCCATGTCCTCTACTGATGGAATCGCCCGCGGTGCAGAGGCCGTCGACACCGGCGGCCCAATCCAGGTTCCCGTAGGCGAACAAACCCTAGGGCGTATTTTCAACCTACTTGGCACCCCGGTAGACAATTTACCACCCCTTCAAAAACCTGCTTACCGAAGCATTCACCGTCCTGCCCCCGTTTATGAAGAACAAGAAATTACCAGTGACATTCTTGAAACCGGAGTAAAAGTAATTGATTTGATTTGCCCTTATACAAAGGGCGGTAAAACCGGGCTTTTTGGCGGCGCCGGGGTTGGCAAAACCGTACTTATAATGGAAATGATTAACAATATTGCCACCGAACATGGAGGAATTTCTGTTTTTGCCGGTGTGGGAGAACGCACCCGTGAAGGGAATGATTTATATAATGAAATGAAAGAAAGCTGTGTTTTGTCTAAAACCGCTCTGGTATATGGGCAAATGAACGAACCGCCGGGCGCCCGCATGCGCGTTGCGCTTTCAGGGCTTACAATGGCCGAATACTTCAGGGATGAGCAGCGACAGGATGTTTTACTTTTCATTGATAATATTTATCGTTTTTCTCAGGCCGGGTCGGAAGTATCGGCGCTTTTGGGCCGCATGCCCAGTGCCGTTGGTTACCAACCCACCCTGGCCACCGAAATGGGTGCTTTGCAAGAACGCATCACCTCTACAAAAAATGGTTCTATTACCAGTATTCAAGCTGTATATGTCCCGGCCGACGATTTGACAGACCCTGCCCCCGCTACTACCTTTACTCATTTGGACGCCACCACTGTTTTAAGCCGAAGCATTGCTTCCCTTGGCATTTACCCTGCGGTAGACCCATTGGAATCTACCAGCCGCATCCTCACTCCTTCCCTTGTTGGGGAAGAGCATTACGAAACCGCTATGCGGGTGCAGCACGCCTTGCAACGCTATAAAGAACTGCAAGATATCATTGCCATTATGGGCATGGAGGAACTTTCCGAATCCGACAAAAAGGTGGTAATGCGTGCCCGGCGCATTCAGCGTTTCCTTTCCCAACCCTTTACAGTTGCCTCGCAATTTACCGGTATGAGTGGCCGCTACGTTCCGTTGAAAGAAACCATACGCGGGTTTAAAGAAATATTAGACGGCAAGCATGACACAACACCTGAAAATGCCTTTCTTTTTGTTGGCACCATTGATGAAGTGTTGGAAAAGGCAAAAGAAAACGATACGATATAACAAATTGGCTTCTGCATATATAGGTAGAGGATATGCAAATCACAAAAACACAATACGCAAAAATAAGCTTTCTTTTCCCCGTGCAACGCGGAAACGTGGTGTACAGCAATATTAAGGTTTTGCGGGCTATGGTGTTTGTTATCGAAAGCCATGGAAACTGGCGAAAAATACCGCCGCAATACGGAAAATGGAACAGTATTTACAAACGGGTTCATCGCTGGCACAGGCAAGGTGTCCTATACAAAATTCTGGAATTTTTATATTCAGAGCATATTGTTAACCCGCCTGTAGATGTATTATTGTCAGATATTTTGGGCTTTGACGGCAACTTGCCTTCTTAATTAAAGGCGGCAAAGCAGTTCAGCAACAAACAACCCAATTTTCCAATTTTTTTGCTGCTTCGTCTTTTTGCAGAAAGGATAGGTATGCATCTTTTTAATTTACAAATTGTAACTCCCGATGGACTTTTCTTTGACGGCGATGTTATAATGATAAATATCCATACATTGGAAGGATGGATAGGTATCCGCGCTCGCCATACCGACTTTTTAACCGCACTTGGCATGGGTGAATGTCGGGTGGATTTGGAAGACGGTACGTCGAAGTATGCCGCCTGTATAGGCGGAATGGTTGCGGTTGTTAACGGCCAGGTACGGGTTGCCGCCACCACCTTTGAATGGGCTGAAAGCATTGATGCCGAGCGTGCCAACGCTGCCAAATTGCGAGCCGAGTCTATTATTGCTTCTGCCGGCAGCCCTGAAGAAAAGCATGTTGCCGAAATGAGACTACGGCGCGCACTTGTCAGGCTTTCAGTAACAAGGGTGCAGTAAACCCGTATCGGCTTATAGCAGGCGCCATGGCATCATTTAAAATCCTAGTCTGAATCAGGAAAAGTGCATAATGTCTAACTTCAAGGTACGTCTTAAAAAAATCGAGTATACCTTCTGCCTTAAATTCAAAAAATTAAAACATAAAATAACGGCTGCACAAATGGTAACCATAAGTTTTCTTGCGGTTATTTTTTTGGGTAGCTTTCTTTTGTATTTGCCCTTTTCTCAAAATGCGGCAGCACCGGCTGTCATCTATATTGACGCTCTTTTTACCGCTGTTTCCGCCACCTGTGTAACAGGGCTGGTTACGGTGGTTACCGCTGCCCAGTGGAACCTGTTTGGGCAAATTGTTATTTTGCTTATGATACAAATTGGCGGGCTTAGCTTCATTACTTTATTTACATTTATAGTTGTAAATATTGGTAAAAAAATAAACTTAAAAAACCGAATGCTTATTCAAGCCTCTTTAAACCAAAATGACACACACGGCATGGTAAAAATGGTGCTGCTGGCCATAAAGGGCACCCTGATTGCCGAAGGAATCGGGGCTTTCTTTTTGTATATTTCTTTTATAAATATGCCCGAGGTTTCTGTAGTACAAGCGGTACGTTACGCTATTTTTCATTCCGTTTCGGCTTTTTGCAATGCCGGTTTTGATATAGTGGGCACTCAAAGTTTTGCACCTTATGCCACTTTCCCACTGCTAAATATTACTGTTATGCTTTTAATTGTTATTGGCGGCATAGGCTTTACCGTTTGGCGCGAAGTTGTAGAAAAGGTAAAGGCGACTTTTGTGAACACAAAAAAGAAAAAATATCTTTCTATTCACACAAAGCTTGCCCTTATTGCTACGGCAATTCTTATTGTTTCAGGCACTGCCTATTTTTTTATTACAGAATATACCAACCCCGGCACTCTGGCTCCGCTTTCGCTTCCGGCTAAATTATTGGCTTCATTTTTCCAATCAGTTACATTACGCACTGCCGGTTTTTATACAATCGATCAAAATGCCCTTACAGAATCTTCCAAGTTTGTATCCAGCCTTTTTATGATGGTCGGCGGCTCGCCTGGGGGTACTGCCGGTGGTGTAAAAACCGTTACTTTAGCTGTTGTTGTAGCTGCTATATGGGCAACTTTACGGGGAAGAAAAAACATAGAGACTATGAAACGGAGTATTCCCACACGGGTTTTAACCCGTGCCATTACAATTATTGGTATTATGTTTTCACTTTGGTTTGTCGTTACTACCGTCTTGGAATTTACTGAAGCTCAAAGTACTTTCTCACATACATTTATAGATTTACTTTTTGAGGTAGCTTCGGCGCTTGGCACCGTTGGCCTTACCACCGGTATTACGCCACATCTAAGCCCCTACGGGAAAATTTTGATTATGATTTGTATGTTTATAGGCCGCTTGGGCCCTATAAGCATTGCTGTAGCGTTGCAAAGGCGTTTGCACACCGGAGATGACGCTATTGTTTTGCCCGAAGACAACGTAATGATTGGTTAGGAGGAAAATTAAATGGATTTACCGCAAATAGACAAAGACACTTCTTTTGCTGTTTTAGGCCTTGGAAAGTTTGGGATGAGCATTGCCCGAGAACTGTGTGAAAACGGGTATAATGTTTTATGCTGCGATAGAAACGCTTCTTTTGTAAACGAGATTGCCGAAATTGCCACGAGTGTCGTACAGGCCGATGTTTCTGAACCAAATGTACTTGCTTCTTTAGGCATGGGGAATTTTGATATTGTGGTTATAGCCTTTAGTGATGACTTTGAAGCAGAATTGCTGACCACAATGATTGTGAAAGAAATGGGAGTTCCTTTTGTACTTGCCAAAGCCACCGGGCCAAGGCAAAAAAAAATACTGGAAAATGTAGGTGCCGACAAAGTTGTTATGCCTGAAACTGAAATGGGGCAGCGGGTTGCAAACAATTTTATTACCAATGACCCCATGGAGTTTATCCACCGTTCCGAACATTATGACATTGTTGAAATGGGCCCGAAACGTGATTGGATAGGAAAAAGCCTTGAAGTATTAGATTTACGAAAGAATGAATCTTTAAATATTCTTACCATTATACGGGATGACACGGTATTGCCCAACCTGACTGCAAAAACAATTATTGAAAAAAACGATAGGTTGATTGCCCTTCAAATTATTTAAAAAACATCCGTACTACAAAATTGGTAAATTGTAGTACGGATGTTTTCAATTTAAATGACCAATTTTTTTCATAAATCGTATTACATTGTCCATGGTAAGCGCCAAATCTTTTTTGCTGCGAAGCTTTGCTTTTGAAAATTCAACCGCAACTCGGTTAATGCTGAATACGCCCGAAAGCCCTTCCTCATACACTTGCTCAATATTGTCGCCAATATCCCCCACAATGGCAATTACAGGCACTTTGAGCTTTTGGGCACGGCGGGCGACACCAAGAACTACTTTTCCACGCAAGCTTTGTGTATCCAGCTTGCCTTCTCCGGTAAACACTAGGGAAGTCTCCGGTAAAATATCATCAAAATGCACAGTGTTTAAAACCGCCTCAATTCCCATTTGTAACTGGGAATCAAAAAAAGCCACCATTCCTCCCCCCATGCCACCTGCAGCACCCGAGCCCGGCAGCTGTGAAACCATTTTTCCCAGTTCCTCTTCAACTGTGTGGGCGGCCTTTTTCATATTTTCATCCAAAGTCAAAACCATTTCTGGAGTTGCCCCTTTTTGCGGCCCAAAAATATGTGCTGCTCCCGATTCACCATATAAGGGGTTATCAATGTCACACATTGAAATTACCCTAGTTTCCTTCAGCCTTGGGTCAACACCCGAAGTGTCAATAGAAACAACCTTTCCCAAGGTGCCCCCTGTTGGAATGAATGAATTTTTCTCTTGGTCTAAAAATCGATACCCAACTGCCGCAGCTGCTCCCATTCCAAAATCATTGGTTGCGCTTCCCCCCAGGGCCATAATAATATTGCGGCACCCGCGATCCAATGCGTCTAAAATAAGCAGACCAACACCATAGGTGGTTGTTCTTTCAACCAAAAGGTTATTTCCAACAAGCGGAAGCCCGGCACAGGCCGCCATTTCAATAACAGCCGTTCCATCCTTCAGCAGGCCATAGAAGCTTGTAATATCTTCCATAAAGGGCCCTTTAGAAGCAACGTCAACTTTTTCGCCTCCAACCGCTTTTAAAAAGGCATCTACACTTCCCTCTCCACCATCTGCTACGGGAAGAGAAACTATCTCTGCCGCTGGAGAATGCCGTAAAATTTGTTCCTCCATAATAGAACATATCTCAGCCGACGACATTGTTCCTTTGAATGAATCAGGAATTAGCACTATTTTCTTCATAATTTCCCCCAGGGATATTATTTTCCTGCTATATTATTTAAAAATTAACCAAAGAACGAATATTCCAGCCATAGAGCACACACCCTCTATTAGTGTTACCATCGTCTGCGTTTTATATCCTTTTTCCGGAGTGAGCTCTCCAAAATTGGTAACCACCCAAAAATAAGAGTCATTTGCATGAGAAACGGTCATGGCACCCGCACCAATAGCCATTACGGTTAGAGCTGCCAATATTGGAGTGGTCAAACCCAGTACGCTCATCAAAGGAGCCATAATCCCCGCAGTTGTGGTAAGCGCAACAGTAGATGAACCCTGCGCAGATTTTAAAATGGCTGCCAAAATAAACGGGAAGAAAATACCAATAGCCTCTAAAAGAGATGCATTTTGTGTTATAAAAGCTACCATGCCGGATTCGGCAATTACCTTTCCAAGCACACCACCGGCCGCAGTAACAAATAAAATAGGCCCCACAACTTTAAGTGTCTCGTTAGTAATTTCATAGAACTTATTTAATGTTTTTGTATTGGCCAGAACAAAGACGCCAAAGATGGTTCCAACCGCCAAAGCAATTATGGGGGTGCCTAAAAATGCAGACAGGTCGTATGCAAATCCCGTCCATTTTGCCATCGAGGCAATAGAGCCCAGAGCCATTAATAGAATTGGTACAATAATCGGCGCAAAAGAAAGCCATGCGTTCGGTATTTTCCCATAAGCAGCTTTCAACTCTTCATACGTTTTAACTACCTCTTCTTGTTCCAATTCATCAGCCGATTTCACTTTCTTTCCAATGTATCTTGCATAAAAATATGCACCCAAAAGAGCGGGAATGGATACCAAAGCACCCAGCCCCATAACCAAAAGAAGATTGTTCCCAATCCCAAGCGTATTCGCTGCCGCAATGGGCCCCGGTGTAGGCGGAATAAACACATGAGATGCATAGAGCCCTGCTGAAAGTGCAACTGTCATTGCAACACTGCTGGCTCCTGTACGGCGCACCATAGCCTTGCGAATAGGGTTCAAAATTACAAAACCGGAATCGCAGAAAACGGGGATAGAAACCACCCACCCCATTAGCTCAATGGCCAATACCGGGTGTTTTGGGCCAACAATTTTCACAACTACATCTGCAAGTTTAAATGCTGCCCCAGTAGCTTCCAAAATGCTTCCAATAAGTGCCCCCAATATAATTACAATGCCAATGCTGGTGAATGTTCCAGAAAATCCTGTTCCTATTACATTTGCAATTCCCAACCTTACCGTTCCGTCTGCCGCTGTTTGGTTGATAAGCGGAATGCCCGCAACCAAACCCAAAATTAAGGAAATTCCCATAATAGAAAGGAACGGATGAATCTTCCATTTTGAAATGGCAACAATCATTAAAACGATAGCGATGACAAATGCGATGATCAATCCTATGCCAGACATTGCAATACCCCCTTTTATTTTTCCCGAATTTCTAAAACGGGATTCTATAAAAAGTATAGTGCAACATAATAGCGTTTTTCTATGTTCTGAAGCCCAATTTTCAAGCCCTAAACCTTGTTCCCGAAAACAAATAAACTCTATTTTTCATCTTTACTTTGTGCAAAACAGAAACAATACCAAAAATTATTTTAGAATTTCATCCTTATAGAATTGAATCGCAAGATAAAAAAGTGAGCTATCCATTAAACTTTTAGGGTCATAACCAGTATGCTCATAAATTCTGTTCAGCTTGTATTGCAGCGTATTTTTATGAATAAATAACTGGTCAGCAATCTTGGAAACAGCTCCATTCAAAGAAAAATATAATTCTAAGATATGAACCCATTCACCTATTTGCTTGCTCGATGCATTATTAAAAATCCTTTGCAAAAATTCTCTTTTCGAGTGAGAACTAATTTCATCCATAAAAATTTCAAGGTTTATAGTATTATATAAACAAATTCTTTTTTGAGAAAATGAAGTGCAGGCTCGCAGAGCCTTTGACGCCTGCTGATATGCCAAATGAACACTCTGACTTTCCCCATCAATACCTGCAAGAAGCCATATTCCACAATTTTTATAAATACGTTCTATCAAATATTTTGTCCATTCCAATATCCTTTTGTCTTCTAAATAAGGGATGAGACATATCATTGTTGCAGGAGTTTTGCTAAAAATGGCCTTTGGTATATCATTTATACTATTGCGAACCAACCTGTTAATGCTATCAATAGTCATTTGCCCTTCTGGTGGATCCGTATACTCTCGTATATTTTCAATTGAAAAAACCACAACACGGTATTTTAAACAAACATCAATGTCCAACCGATTCCCTCTTTTTATAAAGGCATTGTCAATTTGTATACCATCCAAAATCCACTCATTTAGAAATCTGCTGCGTATTCTGTCATCAATTTTTTTCTGCTGCTTATCTAAATTCTCTCTAATCAAAATTTCAGTCATTTTCTTTATGATTTGGCCGAATTTTACAACCTCAGAATATTCTCCAGTAATTCCAACAACCCCCACAATTGTGTCGCTTGTTTCTATTGGTAAATTTATTCCTTTTTTAGATCCCTTAAATTGCTCATCGTCTACAATAATAAGTTCTTCCAAATGCTCAGAAACAACTTTAAAAGCTCCCTCATGAAAACTGCCAATTCTTTTTTCATCGGTACTGGCAACAATCACTCCATTTTCATCCATTAAATTAACATGTTGCTGAATAATTCCACTAAAATCCATAACGATTTGAATTCCATTTTTCACTGACAATTCCAAATGAATTCTCTCCTTCCATATCGTCAATTTATTTTAGTTCTATTTCAAAGTCATTATTCGGCAAATAAATGAATGTATTTTCAAAAAATAAAAAGAGCAAAGAACTCCCGCAAAGAACTCCCGAAGGAGCTCTCCACCCTTAAGCTCAAGACTTGAAAACAGCAACTGCGAAAATTCATGCTGTCCAACCGGATTAACTACCCATATTTACTTTTATCTTAAGTATATTGCTTCCATCTTATTTTTACAAGGCCGGAACAGGATAATTAAAACTACATTGTGATGGCCCGTATCCTTCAAATAGTTTGCCATTGCATTTTAGAATACAATATGATATAGTTGCCTTGCAAATAAAGAAAACCCCCATAGCCGCCCCGGTTGCTGAAACAACCGGGACAGCATGCGCCAGAAAGATGCCTTAACATCTGACTGACTTATGAGAGTGGTTTTACCCTGGGTTAGTATAACCAGGTTAAAATATACCTGTCAAATAAGTGGTCAGATTATCAACGGGAATTGATAGTCTGATTTTTTTATGCCTTATTTGACTTGCCTACCTTGACAAACAAACCATATCTTTAGCTTTGGTTAGATAACAGTGAATCGTAGTAGACAAAGTCTCGAGTAAAGAGGTTGCTTTGTATACTACCCGCCCTGACAAGCTTCATTGTTGTAAAACTGCTGCGAAAGGAATGTTTTCAAAGTGGACTAAACGTTCATTGCCTTTATGTTATTGGTGTCCTCGGTAAGATGCCAATAAGCGTAATCTTAGAAAAATTATGCCATGACCACATAAAGGGTAGATACTTCTGCGTATAACCTGGATGGTTGGCAGCCCGCCGGAATGGGGGGAGCGAACAAATAAAAATGCTATGTGCCCGCACAAGCGGCGACGGTTAGTTCACCGGTAGAGATAGAAAAAGCAACAGGGTGCTATTAAGGTGCTATACGCGCCCAAATAGCACCCTGTACTTTTCTTTGGTCAAGACTGTTCGTCCTGTCCCGTTTGGCTCCCCAAGTTGGACTCGAACCAACGACCCTGCGGTTAACAGCCGCATGCTCTACCAACTGAGCTATTGAGGAATATGAAGTTGTAAAGCGATAAAGGAATGACCAACATCTAATACTATACCGTAAACCAGCAGGTTTTTCAAGATGTAAAGCCATAAAAAATCTATCTATCCGCCCACATTTGCAGGCAGTACAGTGGGTGTCCCACAAACTGTTGGTGCACCTTCAGGGACTCGAACCCGGGGCCCGCTGATTAAGAGTCAGCTGCTCTACCAACTGAGCTAAAGGTGCATATTTAAGATGGAGCGCTTGCACCAAGCCTTGTGCTTGCCAGTTGGTGCGCTGTGTCGCTAAACTCATTTCATTCGTTAAGCGGCCTCATGTGTACCAACTGAGCTAAAGGTGCATATTTAAGATGGAGCGCTTGCACCAAGCCTTGTGCTTGCCAGTTGGTGCGCTGTGTCGCTAAACTCATTTCATTCGTTAAGCGGCCTCATGTGTACCAACTGAGCTAAAGGTGCATATTTAA